>JBEPWN010000378.1:0-3370 GCA_041642395.1 Marinilabilia sp.
ACTTTTCAGTTTTACGGTCCAATGATGATGACCCTCAACTCCTATGGGGCGGTAAATGCGATTGGAGCCAACTGCGTTTTCAGAAGAGCTGCTTTAGATAGTATTGGCGGTCATGCATCTGGTTTATGCGAAGATATGCACACGGCACTACTCCTGTATTCCAGGGGATGGAAAGCAGTTTATGTCCCGGAAGTGCTGGCCAAAGGACTTGCACCCTCCAATCTGGCCGATTTCTTCAAACAGCAGTTAAAATGGTCAAGAGGTACTTTTGACCTGTTGGTGAAAGTCTATCCCAAAGTGTTCAGTAAGTTAACCGGCAGACAAAAAATTCATTTTGGCATCTTACCATTCCATTATCTGGCTGGAGTGATAACACTTATTAATTTTCTAATCCCTGTATTATCCCTCCTTTTTGCAACAACCCCCTGGAGAGGTAATATAATTGATTTTGCCCTTGTCCTTTTGCCTGTTGGTGCAAGTTCCCTGCTAATAAGGACTTACATACAAAAATGGGTGATCGAAACAAAAGAAAGAGGCTTTCACATTGTAGGTGGACTACTGCATATCAACACCTGGTGGATCTATCTGTTAGGATTGATCTATACCCTGATGAACAAAAAAGTTCCTTATCTGCCAACCCCAAAAGATGATAAGTGGGAAACCAATTTGAGAATTATAATTCCCAATGCTGTGGTGGCTTTCGTTTCCATTTTTGCAATTATATACGGATTGAACCTGGATCTCACCCCGTTTTCTATTGTAATGGCGGGATTTGCTTTTTTTAATGCTTGTATCATGTTCTTTGGAATTTATCTGGCTTTTCGTGTTTCGAATGAAAACAAAATGTTGAGATCTTATCTGCATAAAAAAGCACTTTACCATTTATGGCACTTCAAAGAAAATTTTAATCACGTAAATAACTTTGGATTTAATACCGTCAGAAAAACAGCTCTGCCTTTGTTACTACTGGTCCTGATAACTTCTATGAACTTCAAAAATCAAAACGACCTTTCCCGATGGGAGCAGGTGGAACCTGTTTATGTTGATAAGAAAACAGATAACTACCTGGGAATATTCCATCCTTCTGAAGAAAGTGGATTATCAGATATTGAAGAAATCAGTCGTATTGAAAAAAATCAAAATGTGGATTTCGATATCATTTCCTTATATCTCGCCTGGAATAAGGAAAGCATAGATGAATTCCCTGACAGTTTAATGACTGCGATATACGGAAAAGGAGCGGTGCCCATGATCACCTGGGAGCCCTGGGTTGCTGAATTGGCAATTAACGATTCTATTCAGATATTGAGAGAAGAGGAGCCACCTTTTAAACATATTGCTGGAGGATATTACGATGAATACATCAGAAAATTTGCCGACGTTCTGAAGTCTTACGATAAACCGGTATTCTTGAGATTCGCTCATGAATTCGACAACCCTCAATACCCCTGGTCAAAAAACAATGACCCTGAAGATTTTATAGCAGCCTGGATACACGTTCACGATTTACTGAAGGCTCAGGACGCCCACAAGGTAATGCTGGTGTGGAATCCATGGAAAGCTGAGAAAATGGAGGATTTTTTTCCGGGTGATGAATTCGTTGACTGGATAGGGGTCACACTACTCAACTATGGGCCCTTCAATCCTGACGGAACTCACCATCAATTTAAGGAACTTTACCGGCCGTTCAGCACTGCATTTAGTTCATTTACAACAAAACCGGTTATGCTGGCCGAATTTGGATCAGTGAGAACAGGAAAAAGACAGAGGGAATGGCTGAACGATGCTTTCAATTCATTAGACGCAGCATTTAATGAAGTTAAAGCAGTTGTGATCTTTAACAGCCGGTTTGATAAAAATATTCCAAAAAATGACTGGCATAACGAAAAATACATCAACTGGACCATGAGTCCTTCAAGTCAAATCACCAATTTGCCTGATCAAGAGTTTTCGCCGGAAATTTCATCAGATACTTTAAAAAATGATATATCTGCTACTAATCCGATTACCAATAATGAAATAAGAGGTGTTAGGTATAAAAAAGGAGAAAACTGGCGAGATAACTATTACACCTTGTCTAAGGAGGTTTTAACTCAAGACTTTGAATTATTAAAAGAAAACGGCATCAACACCATTCAGCTTGCAGGGGGAAACATCTATGATTATAATATTCTTGCACACAGTGAAGCATATGATCTAAATGTAATTTATCAGTTTAGGATGGACAAGACCGGCGGATTCATCGAAAACGAAAATTTAGAACAGGTAAGAGAAGATATAATAGAAAAAGTGCAAAGCCAAAAAAACAATTCCAACATTATTGCATATTCTTTTGCATATGACCTGGAGTGGTACTTTGAAAAGCCACTGCTCTTTTATCAAAGAACGGCTTATCTAAAATGGCTGAATTCACTGATCACCGAAATTAAATCAATTGATCCGGTAAAATCTATAGTCCTGGATATTGAACTTAATTCAGAAACTCAATATCAAATCGAAAAGATCAGGAACAATGTAGCTATAGATTCTTATGGGCTAATAGTAAATGATGTGACAGAGTTGGATAACATTTTGGATTTTTCAGAAAAAGAAAATATTTCTGTCTATATAAGCAGCTTGGATTCTGAACTTTTAACAGATGATATTGCAACTTCTCACCTGGGTATTATCGCACAAAGCTGGCAGGATGAGAGGAAAAGTAATTCTATCAGTTTTAATGGACTCGTGGATTTTAAAGGTAGAAAAAAAATGATTTTAGGGAAAGTGAAAAATTTGTGGACCCACAGTGATGATCAGCTCAATAATACCCCTGCAGATATTTTGAGACCGGCAAAGCTTATTTCCCCCGGTAAAACATATGAATATAGTGCCGCATTGCTTGTTGAAGACGAATGGAAATTACCCTCAAATAATGATCATCATTTTGAATGGAATCTTTTAAAGAAAGACAAATTCGGAAATCCACTGGCAGTTAAAACATTGGGAACAGGACCTAGTATCGACCTGGAAATCCCCGAAAACTACAAGCAGTACGAATTGTTGCTCACCGTAAGAAACAAGGGCAGTGAATACATCGCTACCAGCAGATCATCATTACATATTCCTATCGAGAATTAGATTAAAGCTAGTTTAAATAAAAGCTTCAGCGCCTCATTTTCCTGCTGAAATAAAAGCAAAAAAAAAGCTTCATCGAGATGATGAAGCTTTTTACTTTTTGAATTTATGATTTTCAGTACTATCTGCTTTCAAGTTCTTTAAATGCCCTTAGGTTTTCACCAACATATATTTGGCGTGGTCTTCCTATTGGTTCTTTGCCCAAACGCATTTCTCTCCACTGTGCGATCCATCCCGGAAGGCGTCCAACAGCGAA
>JBEPWN010000379.1:0-3364 GCA_041642395.1 Marinilabilia sp.
GTTTTCGGCGAAGCCGAAAACTACCCCCACTCCAACCACCAACTCAATAGACTCATAGTCATTGCGAACGAAGTGAAGCAATCTCACCCCTCCGTCCGTCCGTGTGGATTTGCAATCCACACGGTCTAAAATTGCGGATTTGCAATCCGCCTAAAAGAACATGACTTTACGACTTTAAATACGACACGAAATAAAATTTTCAAGCCTCATTTTACAGCCTTAAAGGCTAATTTAATTCAGCCCAGGGCATCACCCTGGGATATATTTTGAAGTATTTCATTGGCGAGCTGAAGGCCCAACTTAAAACAATACATTAAACTGCCCTTACAGGGCGACAACAATAATATGCCAAACACCCAACGTGTTACGTTGGGCTGAATTAAGCCGGACTTTCAGCCCGTAAAAACATCTTCCGTAAATCCGACGGAAAGAAGGAATATATTTCAATATTTTAAAAAGATTGCTTCCCCGAACGATCGGGGCAGGCTCAATCACTCGCAATGACAATTTTTTGAAGGAGAAGCGAAGCAATCTCACCCTTCCACCATCCTACCCTTCTGCCTTTCAACCATTTAACCTTTTTACCCTCTCACCTTCCTACCTTCCTACCTTCCTACCGTTTATGTTACAACTCACAATACAATCCGTCCGATAAATCTTTACACGGATAGCGCCAGGTTGTCTCCCCTTCAATAAGATCGTCACTAACATCCGGCCCCCATGATCCGGCGGGATAACCATGAACTTTAATCTCGGGACGTTCTTTCCAGGCTTCCAGTATGGGTTCAATAAATTTCCACGCTTCTTCCACAGCATCTCCCCTTGAATATAAAGTAGGATCTCCCAGCATACAATCAAGCAAGAGCCTCTCATAAGCAGATGGCAAATATGTATCACCCAGCTCGGAATAATGAAAATCCATATTCACATCCTGGACCCTGAAGCCGGCTCCAGGCACTTTCATTCCAAATTTAAGGAGAAGCCCCTCATCAGGCTGGATACGAATCACCAATTGATTATGCTGACGCAGAATATTATCATCACCGGAAAAAAGATGATGAGGCGTTGACTGAAAATGGATGACAATTTCAGTCACCCGGGTAGGAAGCTTCTTTCCCGTACGTATATAAAAAGGAACTCCGGCCCATCGCCAGTTGTCGATAAAAAATTTCATGGCAACAAAAGTTTCGGTTCTGGATCCCGGATCCACACCTTCCTCTTCGCGGTAACCTTTTTGAACTTTACCCCGCATTTTGGAACCGGTATATTGTCCCCTGATCACAAACTCTTCAACTTTGTCCTTTGGTATAGGCCTCAGTGACTGCAGCACCTTCACACTTTCATTCCGAATGCTTTCGTCATTGATCAGGGCAGGAGCCTCCATGGCTACCAGACTTGTCAGCAATAATAAATGGTTCTGAACCATATCGCGCATAGCGCCCGAATCTTCATAATAACCACCACGATTGCCAACCCCGATATCCTCACTGGAAGTAACCTCCACATGATGAATGAAATTCCGGTTCCACAAAGGTTCAAAAATACCGTTGGAAAAACGGGTCACCAGAAGGTTTTGGACTGTTTCTTTGCCAAGATAATGGTCTATCCGGTATATCTGATTTTCATTGAAATAGTCCAACAGTCTTTTATTGAGATACCTGGCACTCTCTAAATCGTACCCAAATGGTTTTTCAACGATCAAACGGCGAAAGCCTGTTTCGCTTTTATTCAACCCCTGACTGGCCAGATACTCGGGTACCAATGAGTACATATTGGGTGGAGTGGCAAGATAAAAAATGTAATTCTGCTCCGTTCCCGTTTCCTGATCCAACTGTTCCAGTTTTTCCCTGAACCCGGCATATTCATCTTTCTCTTTGGTAGAGAAAGCGTAATAATGAAGCTGACTGGAAAACCCGTCGAAATTGCCATCCTTTTTTGAAGCATGCTTGCTGATTCCCGCTTTCATTTTTTCCCGGAATTCCTCATCGGAAAATTTGGTTCTTCCCACGCCAAGCACTGCAAATTTATCCGGAAGATAGTTTTGATCATGTAAGTCGGCCAGGGCAGGAATGAGTTTTCGCTCTGTAAGGTCTCCGGACGCACCGAAAATAACCAATATGTGATTTTGAGGTTTTTTCATTTGTCTTATTTTCAACTTTTATTTTCTCCGATTAAAAAAATGGAGCGAATCGCCCCATTTATCAAGCCCCGGTGTTCGTCCGATCATATCAAGACGCACTGACAAACAATTTGTGCAATCATCGGCGCCTTCATCGGTGCAAGGCTTGTTTTGATACAACAAATAATTTCGCCGTAGGTTCGAAGGAGTGATATTTGGCATGATAACATTAGCCCCGGCCTGCATGGCTTTTTCCCTGCCCATGGGATCAATGGCCTGCATGGCAGTTGTGGCAGCAATATTAATATCAGGCATCATCAGGCGCAAAATGGCCACCATATTAAGAGATGTAAGGAATCTTTCCCGAAGAGGCCACAGGTCATGCCGTTTAACATAAAGGGGTGTCTCTTTGTGCTCAATGTATGGCCCCATCCCCACCATGTCGATGTCAATGCTTTTCATAAAGAGCAAATCGGCGGCCAGGTGCCGGAGGGTTTGTTGCGGCAACCCGATCATCACTCCTGTACCAACCTGGTATCCCACATCCTTCAGGGATTGAAGGCATTTCTTTCTGTTGGTGAGTCTGTGCTTTTCGTCATCGGGATGCAACTGATGATACATATCTTCATCCGAAGTCTCTATTCGCAAAAGATATCGATGGGCTCCGCTATTGAACCACCGCCGATAAGTTTCGGCCGATTGCTCACCCAGGGAGATCGTAATCCCTAACTCACCTTTGGTTTCATGTTTGATCTTTTTCAACAACTGGTCAATCCGGTCCACAAATACCGCATCGCTGCGCTCCCCCGACTGCAATACCAATGAGCCGTAATGATGTGCATGTGCGTACCGTGCAGCCTCTAAAACGGCATCATCGGACAAATCGTAACGCTCTGTCAGCCTATTGCTTTTTCTGATGCCACAATAATAGCAGTCTTTGATACAGATATTAGAGAACTCCACCAGTCCGCGGTAATAAACTTCGTTACCACGATTCTGAAGATGACGCTCCCCTGCCATCGCCAGCAATTGTTTTTGCGCATTGCCTCTGAAGGCCAGCAAGGACTCCAGATGACCGGGGGTCCATGCTTCTTTGGTTGTTAGTATTTTGGTTATATCTGTTTTCACCAGGTAAATATCCATTCATTTTAGAAAACGTAAAAATAGTACAGGCTGAGCAGGATTCCAATATTTTAATTCCAGATGAAACAGTTCATTAAAAAAGCCTAAACGCAAAGACGCAAA
>JBEPWN010000380.1:0-3340 GCA_041642395.1 Marinilabilia sp.
ATCTTTCCATCAGCCTTATTACTGACCAGAAGTTTTTCCCCATCAAATAATCGCATTAGCACATCAGCAGAATTACCATCACCATTAACAGCGTTGAATTTATACTGGCTGCGACTGTTCAAAATAACAGAATACTTAACCGTTCCGGAATTTTGCCCATTATTTTCCTTTTTAAGGTCAACAATAAAGTCCTTCATATATTGTCCACTTCCCATATCATTGAGGGCTTCTTTCAGAAGAACTTCATGATTACATTGGCCATAAAGGCCAACAGAACCAAGTGCAAAAATGAATAGGAATCCAAGTAATATTTTTTTCATCGTTCAATTTTTTTTATCTAACCGTTATCAGGTATGTTAAGCTCAATGTAAATGTCTCAAGAAACAATGTCAGCACGGATTTCCTTGATTTTATCAATTATTGTTCCAAGATTTTTGGGTGAAATTTCCACCTGGCTCATTTCATCCTGAACGATTATCAACATTCCATCCTGCTCAATTGTTTTGGGTTCACCGACCTCCTTTGTAATTCTGACCAATTTATAGATGTCTTTGAGCTCAGCCAGATGATTGATTAATCCCTTAAAATTAGAATTCTGGTCATAATTCTGAAGAATAATATAAAGAATATCTACAATCTCTTTCTGCTCGCCTATCCGATTGATGAGATCTTCGTTATCGGTTTCCTCAATAACATTGGCTGCAATATACAGTCCCTCAATCCAGGCACCGGTAATAACCAGAGCACTTACATTACTGCGATTCTGTGCGCGTAAATAGGAATCCATCTGATTAAAGCTGGACACAGACATTTGCATCAGTGAATCCAGGTTACTGGAATTTGTGGCCATTCGTTTCAGCGTCTCAAAATCAAAAAACTGGCCAACTCTGATACCATCAGCAAGGTTTTTTACAGACAACAGATACGAAACAACAATATTGCTCTTGTCGTAAGAGTTAATGTAACCGAGATCGGCGCTGAAAACACCCAGATTCAATGCCCGTTTAAAGCTTGTATTGTAATTCGTAATATTCTCGGGGCTATTGAGCATCTGTTGCGAGAAATCAATCCCGGTAGATTTGATGAGATTAGCCATTTCCACAGGGGAAGAAATATTTTGGATAACATCACCGATTATCTCCTCCGATAACTTGAGTGGCCCATGGCCCGACAATGAATCTGGTAATGTCAGTTCATCATCATCATCAGCCTTCTGTTTATCAGAGTTACCTGCACATGATGTAAAAAAATTAGCAGCAGCTAATATCAAAACAGCAAACATTATTTTCTTAAACATAGCTTATTATTTTTGAATTCGTTGTAGTTTATACTGTTATGAACAAAAAAGGTTACTTTGTTTTTTTTCTCTTCCACTGAAAATTTCCGGCCAAATTAAGACCTTTTTTAAGGAGATCAAAATAAAGAACTACATAAAGCATGATGGTAAGTATCCAAACTACAGATATATTAAACCATAAGGTCTCAAAAAAATGGCCGGCAAAATGTTTTACCGGTGCAAAAAAATGGGTTCTGAAATCAAGAAAACCGGAAGGTTCAGGTTTTTGATAAATTGGATCTACCATCTGAATGAGATGATTGTCTTCACGTAATATTTTATTTTTATCGTAAACTTTACGAACAATATCTTCAATGCTTTCATTAAAAAAATTATCTTTAACGCGTTGAAATTTTTCACTATTGCCCTCTATATTAGCAGTAATAAAAACTTCTTTTATCGTATTGGCTTTATAAAACTCGTCCTGATAATAAGCTAATAACTGATCCAGGTATTGATTAATTTCAGCGCCCAGGGCGGGAGAAAAATCATCCGGGGTGATTTGATCAAGTTTTTCAAATTTTATTGCCGGTATCCGTTTCGTTTCGAATAATACCTCATTGCGAATAAGATTGACATCACGAACATACTGATCACCTGAGTTGTTATTTCCTTTATCTTGAAAGTAATCGACTGCCCCTGAAATAATCTCTTTTAACTCGGGGATATAATATACCTGTTTGAAATCGGCCGAACTTTCGGATTGTTCTACCTCAAAAATATTCTTCTTAAAATTATTGTTTTTATACTGATGCACGATCAGCCCTTCATATACCCACCTCGATGGCATAAACTCTGCAACTGCAGGAACCACATCGGGACTTGTAAAGTCTTTATTCAGCTTATCGAATGTAAACATCGCACCACCCAGCACCATCTGTGGAATCATCAGCAAAGGAATTAATATATAGATGGTAATGATGGAATTAAATGAAGCTGAAATAATCAATCCCAGTATATTGGCGAATGCCGCGACAGAGAATAGTGCCAGCCAAAACTCGAAATACATTTCTCTAATTCCCAGTACGCTGTTGGCAACAAATACGAAAAGCACCATTTGTATGGCTGAAATGGAAAACAGAATAAGAATTTTTGACAGAAGATAGCTGGACCGGCTCAGATTAAGAAACGATTCGCGCTTAAGAATTTTGGCATCTTTAAATATTTCCTCTGCACTAACGATCAGCCCAAAGAAAAGAGCAACTACAATACCCATAAAAATATAAGGCGGTATGTTCTCATTCTCACGGAAAATGTAAAGCCTGGAAGTAGGATCTGCAATGTATCGTACCAGGTAAGCCAAAACAAACCCAAGGAAAGGCGCTTCGAGCAGGTTGAGCAAAATATATTGTTTGTTGCTGATTTTTGAGAAAAAATCGCGCAACGTATAAATCTTAAACTGATTGAACCAGGAAGGGATATTTAAACTGCGGGGAGGTGGAGTTTTGATTGTTTTAATCACCGGTATGGACACATTTTCCTTGTAGAAATCATGCCATTCTGCAGGGGATATTTTCCGCTTGTCGGTATAGTTTCCATACTCATCAATAACATTGGAATCAACAATATTAAAAATGAGTTCGGGATTGAGGTTACCACAGGTGGGGCATTCCCCTAAATCGCTGTTTATCTGTGCATCCAGTCGCTTAAAATAAATAAGCGACTCACTTGGGTTACCATAATAAACAGGAAATCCCCCCGTATCGAGAATATACATTTTATCGAACATCTTATAGATATCCGATGATGGTTGGTGGATGACTACAAAAATAAGTTTTCCTTTCAGAGATAGTTCCCGAAGAAGGTTCATCACGTTTTCGGAGTCGCGTGAAGAAAGTCCGGAAGTGGGTTCATCCACGAAAAGCACGCCTGGTTCTCGAATCAGTTCGAGGGCAATGTTTAACCGTTTCCGCTGTCCGCCACTGATCATCTTATTCAGGGGAGAGCCGACTTTAAGTAGTCTTCTGTCATAAAGGCCAAGACTCTTCAGCGTATCATTAACCA
>JBEPWN010000381.1:0-3338 GCA_041642395.1 Marinilabilia sp.
AGTCCGATTGAAAAGAAGCCTATTAAAAGTGCGGCAGATGCACCCAATGTCTCAAGCATCCCAAATTCACCAACACTCAAAGCCCTGGTATAAAAAGGTAGTAAAAAAAGGCCAATGAATTTTTTCAGTCCGTTGCCCAGGCCGTAAACGATCGTGTCCTTGATGAAAACTTTGCGTTCTCCCATAAATTAATAACTGCCTGTTAGATTTTCAGACGCAGAATAAAATCAAAACTGAGCGATTCTGCTCAACTATTTGCTGCGGGCACCACGCCAAAGAATGTTTTGTGCTGCCCTGAAAAAATAAACCACATCCGTTTTGAGAGGTCTATTTTTCCACCTTTCTATATAATTGAGTTCCGACTGTTGTATTTCATCCAGATTGGATGGTAGATCAACATAATAGGGAGGAATAAGTCCCGGCTTTACCGACAATCGTTGCTTTATCACATCATCACGGTAGAGTGCCAGGTATTGGGCACTTAGCGGGCGAACACCAACAAGTTTAATTTCGCCTTTAAGCAAATTTACGATCATGGGGAGCTCGTCAACCCAACATTTGCGAATAATTCCACCGAAAACTGTCACCCTCTTATCATTCTTGAATTTTCCACCTTCTCTTAATTTGTACTTCTGATAGATGTGTTCCTGTACATATTCACTAAAAGCAACCATTGTGCGAAACTTATAAACTTTAATCTTTTTGCCTCCTTTCCCAACACGATGAAGCCTTATAATTAAACCATAGTTCTCTTTTAGATTTGCAGGAGGGATGGATACTTTCCGGGCAGCAATGTAATGATGTCCTTCAATAACTTCATCATATTCAACTCTAAATCCACAATAAAAAAGACGCCCTATCATCTCATAATAAGCAACAGGCCGGTTCTTTCCGGAGGCAAATATTTTATATATCCACTTTGTTGCCCTCATTGTTGGAGCAACACGCATAAGCAGATAATCCAAAAAATAATAAACCCTCCAGATAGTTGAAGAATATTCCCGGAAAAAACGATCGCGTCGCAATTTTGTTGTTTCCAGACAACAAACCAGCACACCATTGTTTTTAATTTTATGGTTCGCCTGAGACAGGAAACAACACAACTTTTTTGTGTCATTCAAACGGGGCAGATTCACCATCAATTCAAACAGAAAATACGACTTTAAAGCATTTTCAAAAGACTCTGAATTGGGAATAACCAGAGTCTCTTTTCCACAGGGATCACCGAATTTTCCAACAAATCTTTCAATAAAACCGGGGACCTTACTTTCCCGCTGATCCAAAACAAGGGAAGAAACATCCTCATTATTCTCATCAATAAGTACACCAGCCGGATTTTCCTTCAATTTTAAATTCTCGTAAAACTGGGACATATATGCTCATATTTAGCGTTTGTCTATTTCCTTTTCCGGTTACCTGTGAATCAATTTTTCCTATCGACCTTTAAGCGGATATTCAACAATAAAACTGACCAGACAGAAACTTTTAAATATCTGCGATTTTGTTTTCCTCAGACGACGATGGACTTAATACAATAACTTTTCCAACCGGATATTTCAGCAGCTGCCGGTAACAAAATTGCAGTAAAAGCCGAAGTCACTTACTAAAAAATTGTTAATTCACCAATTATACTTCAAACTACGAATACCATCCGGGTTTATCAACAACAATTTGGCAAACAGACTGTAACTAAGTATAAAGACAATGGTTTTGGGGATGAACAAAATTATTAAACAGGGTCAGTATCCTTCCCGTTAAAAATGAAGGTTATAAAAAAAATCATCCGATGACAGAAAGCCACCGGATGGATCATTTTTTGAAGTATAAAACTCAAATTGAGCGATTCCACGGAACAGCCTGTACCAATCAAAACCGGGAATTTAGAAAATGTAAGTCTTTCACAAAAGACAGGTAAAAGCCGAACCTTTTCCTAAATCGATCCAGAAGCTTCGAGGCTGAACTCGTATCGCTCAACTTAGATGAAAAATTATTTACAGCCCGAAAGCTTCCTTGATTTTATCTACATAATCAAGTTTCTCCCAGGTAAAAAATTCTACCTCACGCTCCACTTCATTCCCGTTTTCGAAAAATTTAACTTTGTCTATATAGGGGTCGCGTCCCATATGTCCGTAGGCAGCAGTAGGAGTAAAAATTGGATTTTTCAGTCCGAGGCGTTTAATGATTTTGCCGGGACGTAAATCAAAAAGTCCATTTATTATATCACCAATCTTTTCATCATTCATATCCACTTTTGCAGAACCATATGTGTTCACATACAGCCCTACCGGATTGGCCACCCCAATGGCATAGGCCACCTGCACCAAAACCTCATCGACAATTCCCGCAGCTACCATGTTTTTGGCTATATGCCTGGAAGCATATGCCGCAGAGCGATCAACTTTGGAGCAGTCTTTCCCTGAAAATGCTCCACCGCCATGGGCTCCCTTTCCGCCATATGTATCAACAATAATTTTACGTCCGGTAAGTCCTGTATCCCCATGGGGTCCGCCAATTACAAATCTTCCGGTGGGATTGACATGCAATGTATATTCCCTGAAAAGTTTCTGAACGTCTTCACGCAATTTGGCTTTTACACGGGGAAAAAGAATATTCTCAACATCTTTTTCAATCTTATCATGCATCTCCTGATCGTCATCATCAAATGGATCGTGCTGAGTTGAAATAACAATTGTATTGATGTGAACCGGAGTATTATTGTCATCATATTCGATGGTAACCTGCGATTTAGAATCGGGACGCAGATAGGTCATTTCCTTTCCTTCCCGCCGGATTCCAGCCAGTTCCTGAAGCAATAAATGCGACAGATGCAAAGGCAGAGGCATAAAACTGTCGGTATCGCGACAGGCATATCCAAACATCATGCCCTGATCGCCAGCCCCTTGCTGCTCCTCACTCTCCTGGCTCACTCCACGATTGATGTCGCCGCTTTGCTCGTGCAAAGCCGATATCACCCCGCATGAGCCGGAATCAAACATATATTCAGCCTGAGTGTAACCAATGCGCTCAATGGTATCACGTGCCACTTTCTGAACGGGTACATATCCTGTGGTATTAATCTCACCACTTACCACCACAAGTCCGGTGGTCACCATTGTTTCACATGCTACTTTGGAATTAGAATCCTGGCGCAGCAATTCATCAAGCACAGCATCTGAGATCTGATCGGCAACCTTATCGGGATGCCCTTCCGACACAGATTCTGAAGTAAATAAATATCCCATAATATTAGAATTAAAAATATCCGGATCACGAAATTCCATGAATTTCAAATGAGCACGAACATCATTAAACAACAAAAAATACGAAAGGATGGAAAA
>JBEPWN010000382.1:0-3325 GCA_041642395.1 Marinilabilia sp.
TGAGTGATGCTGTTAAGGAGACCGGAGCAAACACCTCTATTATTTTTGTTCCGCCTCAGTTTGCATCCGATGCCATAATGGAAGCTGCTGATTCGGGGATCGGTTTGGTTGTGGTAATTAGTGAAGGTATTCCTACTTCCGATATGGTTATCGTGAAGCATTACTTGTCTTCACGCAACTGTCGTTTAATCGGTCCCAATTGTCCGGGAATTATTTCACCGGGGAAATCCAAACTTGGTATTATGCCCGGATTTATCCATAAACAGGGTGGTATTGGTGTTATCAGCCGGTCAGGGACATTAACCTATGAGGCGGTTGATCAGTTAACCAAGTTGGATCTGGGCCAAAGTACCTGCATTGGTATAGGTGGCGATCCTGTTATAGGGACTTCTGCATTGGAGGCTGTTCAGATGCTGATGAGTGATGATGATACTGAGGGAATCGTAATTATAGGAGAGATTGGGGGAAATATGGAAACCGAAGCTGCTTACTGGATTAAAGAAAATGCTACGAAACCTGTAGTTGGATTTATTGCAGGACAGACAGCTCCCAAAGGACGCAGGATGGGACATGCCGGGGCTATCGTAGGCGGAAAGGATGATACTGCCGCTGCTAAAATGAAGATTATGGCCGAATGTGGCATTCATGTTGTCGAATCACCCGCGCAGATTGGATCTACGATGAAAGCAGTTTTATGAGAGAAGCTCAATTGAAAAAGGCAGCAAGTGTTATAAAAAATTCAAAATACATCATCGCCTTTACAGGAGCGGGTATTTCAGTTGAAAGTGGTATTCCTCCATTTCGTGGTGAAAATGGAATCTGGAATAAATATGATCCGGAAGCATTGGATTTGGATTTTTTTCATGAAAATCCACTTGATTCATGGAAAGTTATTCGCGAGATATTTTATGATTTTTTCGGAAAAGCCGAGCCCAACGATGCACATAAGGTATTGGGCCGGATGGAGAAAAATGGAATATTGAAATGTGTTATTACTCAGAACATTGACAATTTACATCAGGAAGGCGGCAGTACAGTGGTTTATGAATTTCATGGTAATTCTCAGAAAATGGAGTGTACGGCATGTTCTCATCACTTCCCTTCGTCGGAAGTGGATTTTGAAACTTTGCCTGTAACTTGTCCGAAATGTGGAGGCCTGGTAAAACCAGCTTTTATTTTTTTCGGAGAATCCATTCCTTCCGAAGCCTATGCCGGCAGTCTTGAAGCAGCCCGTCAGGCAGATGCATGCCTGATTATTGGCAGTCTGGGAGAAGTAATGCCTGCGGCCATGGTACCGTGGGAAGCCAAACGCAATGGTGCTACCATCATCGAAATTAATCCAAAACCAACCAATTTTACCGGACCTCTTACCGATATTCATTTGGTGGCCGGAGCTTCTGAGGCTTTGTTGGCCCTGGAGAAGGAATTGAGTATTGATTTCTAACAATTCATTGATATCAATAGATTGTTAGAAATCTAGATGTAAGATGTAAGATGTAAGATGGATTGTTTAAATTGAAAAACAACTTTTTAACACAATTTTTCATTAAAATTTTTCAAAGACTTATAACAATAGTCCGTTAAACTTTTGTAATATATTGTCAGTTAATTGTTTAAATTTAATGCGTTTATAGTGCTAAGAAATTGTTTTTCAATCCCGAAGCGTCGGGATGCAATCTCTCTAGCATCTAGCATCTAACATCTAAAAATCTAATTATCTACTGTAGCGTCTAAAAATCTATCGGTCTCTTGACATATGGAAGAGTTATTCAAAAATACTCCAAATCTTGAAAATCTGTGGGTTCCCATAATAGTTACACTCATGGTATTGGTTGCCACCTGGATGGTTGGGTTATGGATGATCAGAATTCTGAAAAGGTTGATCCGTCGCCGCATGGAAATAGGATTCGAGCATGTTCTCGGTATTTTAAAATCACCATTGAAACTTTTGTTTGTGACTATTGCATTGGCAATACTGAATTCTTATTATGACGATTACTGGGATCTGAACGTGGGCCAACTTGTGTTTCTCATGTTTGTATTCATCATTTCATGGCTGGCAATCGCCGTGGTTCGGAGTGTTAAACATTTTGTTTTAGGTGGATACGATATTCAGAGTTTAGATAACCTGAAGGCCCGTAAAATACACACCCAAATGCGTGTTTTTGAACGTATAATGTTTGTTCTAATTGGTTTTATTGGGTTGGCTGTGGCCTTGCTTAGTTTTGAGCGCATCCGCGAAGTGGGAGTGAGTTTATTAGCTTCAGCAGGAATTGCAGGTCTGATCCTTGGGTTTGCAGCACAAAAAAGTCTCTCTCTTTTGCTTGCAGGTTTTCAAATTGCCATTACACAACCTATTCGCCTGGAAGATGCTGTTATTGTTGAAGGAGAATGGGGATGGATTGAAGAGATTACCCTGACTTATGTTGTTTTGCGAATATGGGACAAACGACGTTTGGTAATACCCATTAATTACTTTATTGAAAAGCCTTTTCAAAACTGGACCCGTGAATCTGCTGATATAATGGGTACTGTTTTTATTTTTGTGGATTATGGATTTCCCGTTGAAAAAATGCGTGAAGAGATGAGCCGGTTGTTGCCGGAAATTCCGGAATGGGATGGAAAAGTGAATGTTTTGCAGGTGACCAATTGTAATGAAAAAACGATGGAGCTTCGGGCATTGGTAAGCGCTGAAAATTCACCTCAAGCCTGGAATCTGAGAGTGCGTTTAAGGGAAGAACTAATTAGTTTTATGCAAAATGAATATCCTCAATTTCTTCCAAAGGCAAGAATTGTGCTTGAAAAAGAAGGAGCTGAGGAATTAGGTGATTAGGCAAGTAGGTTGGTAGGAATTAGGTTATTAGGCTAGTAGGTGATTAGTCAATTAGTCAAGTAGGTGGTTAGTCAAGTGGGCAAGTAGGTGATTAGAAAAGGGCAAGTAGGTTAGTAGGTGGTTAGGCAAGTAGGCTGGTTGGCGTCTTTTATATTTGGATAAAATCTCTGAAAATCCTCATTATTTACAAAAGTTTTAACATCTTTACGCTTCCAAAAATAATTCGCAAAATTTATCTTTTTGCGCAATAGTTTAAAATTTAAATCATATTATAAATGAAATTATTAGAAGGAAAAACCGCCATCGTAACCGGTGCTGCCCGGGGAATTGGCAAAGCTATTGCTCTTTGTTATGCAGCCCAGGGCTGTAACATTGCTTTTACAGATCTGGAATATAATGATGCTGCAAAAGCAACTGAAAAAGAAATTACTGATCTGGGAGTTAAAGCCAAAGGTTATGCTTCCAATGCTGCCAGTTATGAAGATACACAAA
>JBEPWN010000383.1:0-3322 GCA_041642395.1 Marinilabilia sp.
ATGAAACTTTCCTGCCGCCATTTGAGGCCACTGTTGAAGAAGGAGTGGCTTCATTCATGACGGCTTTTAATACTCTGAATGGTGTTCCCTGCACCGGGAATCAATATCTTTTTCAGGATATATTGCGCGACCGGTGGGCCTTTGGTGGAATGGTACTTACCGATTATACCGCTATAATGGAAATGGTACCACACGGATTTGCAAGGAATCTGAAACATGCTGCGGAGTTGTCCATCGATGCCGGCATTGATATGGATATGATCAGTGAAGGTTATGTGACACATTTAAAGTCGCTGGTTGAAGAAGGAGCTGTTTCTGAGCAACAAATCGATGTGGCTGTTTCACGCATTCTGGAAATGAAATTCTTACTGGGCTTGTTTGATGATCCCTATAAATATTGCGATGTGGAGCGTCAGAAAGAGGTTGTTATGAATCCTGAGCATGTAAAGTTTGCCAGGGAAGCTTCACAGCGATCGATTGTTCTTCTGAAGAATACAAATAAGGTCTTGCCTCTGAAGAAAGATGATTCCAAAAAGGTTGCACTTATTGGCCCTTTTGTGGAAGAACGTGAGAGCCTGAATGGGGAGTGGGCCATCAAAGGTGATCGTAGTAAGTCGGTTACGCTGATGGAAGGCCTTAAGGAGAAGTATGCTAACTCTGATGTTGAGTTTACCTACGCAAAAGGAACTTCTCTGCCTGTTATAGATCCTTCCACCCGGCATGTTTCTACCACCAATGTGCCCGACAGGAGTGGTTTTGCGGAAGCAATTGATGTTGCAAAAAAAAGTGATGTGGTCATTGTGGCCATGGGCGAGAAGTTCCATTGGTCGGGAGAAGCTGCCAGCCGCACCAACATAACACTGCCGGGCAACCAGCGCGAATTGCTTAAAGAGCTGAAAAAGACCGGTAAGCCAATTGTACTGGTGTTGTTTAATGGTCGTCCCCTGGATCTATCCTGGGAAGATGAAAACCTGGATGCCATTGTTGAAGCCTGGTATCCCGGACTCATGTCGGGTCATGCGGTAGCCGATGTGCTTTCGGGCGACTACAACCCTTCGGCTAAGCTGGTGATGACTTTTCCCCGAAACGTGGGCCAGATCCCCATTTTCTATAACCATGAAAATACCGGCCGGCCCTTTGATAAAGAAAATCCTGCTGATTATCGTTCTTCCTACATTGACAGCCCAAACAGCCCGCTTTATCCTTTTGGGTATGGTTTGAGTTACACGTCTTTTGAATATTCCAATGCGAAAATCAGTTCCGAAAAGATGGAACGCCGCGGAAGTCTGACGGCATCGGTAGAAGTTACCAATACCGGAAACATGGACGGAGAAGAAGTGGTGCAATTATATCTCCACGACAAAGTGGGCTCGGTTGTCCAACCCGTAAAAGAGCTGAAAGGATTTAAAAAAATACATCTCCAAAAAGGAGAAAGCAAAACTGTTGAGTTTGTGATTGATGAAGCGATGCTGAAGATGTACGACATCGACATGGATTTCGTTGCCGAGCCTGGTGAATTTGAAGCCTGGATTGCGACTAGTTCTGCCGATGAATCCAATCATCTGGAGTTTTCGCTGGTTGAGTAAATTTATTTAAAAAAAAGACGAAACGCAGAGGCGCAATGAAACCCTACGCTAAAGCTACGGGGCCTGAAAGACGCAAAGTTTTTATTATCAGGGATCTGGGATTAATGTACAAATAATCTTTTTTGAAATTCAGTAATAGCCTTGCACTTAGAAATTAGATCATAAGAAAAAATAAATTTTTTTTGTTCTAAAAGAATGTTTCAAAATAGCTATGCATCTTAGAATTTAAAAGGCGCGATGGCCAGTCCGTTTTCCGGGCCGGCGGATGGCGGGAAGGCAAAATGGGCGACTTTCAAGGCCTTGCGCAAGTGTCGTTTCAGGCATAAAATGAGGTATAAGTTGAAGTTGCTTGTTGATTTTTTAGAAATGAGAAAAAGTGAGCATAGCCTTAGCTACGTGAATCTTTTTATCATGAATAAAAAACAAAAAGCAACGATGCTTGGTGCTATATTTTATGCCTGATACGGCACTACGGCCGGAAATTTTGGCTTTCGCGGGACGATAGGTTTAAACGGACTAGTCCCGATATAGATTTTGTAAAGTTTTTGTGAAAAAACTCACAAAAACCATAATCGGGATTTCGTTCTTTTTGGGGCGATGCCAAAAAGGACAATGAAAAGAAATCAGAAGTGGACCTGCTGACTTTTTCAGCAGATCCTAATTAAAGCTGTAAAACAGCTTTTTAATTTGTGCAATTCGTGGACCCAAAACAAAAAATGGCGTAAGCCATTTTCCTTAGGAAGTATTCAATTTTTTGAGAAACAATTTAATTTCCAGGTATGCATTATGGTGATAACCCATTTATCTAAAATTTTATTTATGAAACGATTAAGAAACATACTTGCTATTGTGGTTTTGTCGGTAACCGCGACAATCCAGTCCCAGGAAATAATTCCGGAAACCTATATTAATCCGCTGGATATAGATTATACGTACATGGTCTACAATTCAGCTAAAAATATATCCTACCGTTCCGGGGCCGATCCGGCCGTGGTGGAATTCAGAGGAGAATACTACATGTTCGTCACGCGTTCTTTTGGTTACTGGCATTCCACAGATCTGGTTAACTGGGATTTTATTAAACCGGAACAATGGTTCTTTGAAGGATGTAATGCACCAACCGCCTTCAATTACAAGGATTCAGTGATTTACTTTGCCGGTGATCCCGCCGGTTACGGGAGTATCTTATACACCGATGATCCAAAAAAGGGGGAATGGACGCCGACTGCATCGATTATCTATAATATTCAGGACTCGGAATTGTTTATTGATGATGACGGCAAAACTTATCTCTACTGGGGATCTTCCAATGTTCATCCCATCCGGGTAAAAATGCTGGACAAAGATGATCGTTTTCTTGAAACCGGGGTACAGAAAGAACTGATCAACCTGAATGAAGAAAAGCACGGCTGGGAACGGTTTGGCCAAAATAATTATCATCCCACTCTGAAAGAAGGTTATATGGAAGGGGCCTCCATGACCAAACACAATGGCAAATATTATTTGCAATATGCTGCGCCGGGCACGCAATTCAATGTTTACGGCGATGGTGCCTATGTGGGCGATTCCCCACTTGGACCTTTTGAATATATGAAAAACAATCCCATGAGCTTTAAGCCCGGAGGATTTACCAATGGTGCAGGGCATGGCATAACCATGAAGCAAACCAATGGCCAGTACTGGCATTTTGCCACCATGGCATTGGCTTCCAATTCACATTGGGAGCGCCGGCTTTG
>JBEPWN010000384.1:0-3307 GCA_041642395.1 Marinilabilia sp.
ACCGCATCGTTGTCGAGCACATCACGTAAAGTTTGTACCTGGGGCAGAATCATCCGGCCTGCGGGTGCCTCTGTATCTATTGGGGTGATGAGTAGTACTGTGTCGCCTCTTGCAATGAGGTCCCCTAGCAGTGTAGGAGTGGTGAATGCCGACTCGGGGATTGCTGTCTTAATGGCCTCAATAAGAGGGTCTGTGGAACTGTCGGGCCAAAGGGGATGGAATGATTTGCACCCTTCTGTACGGTATTGATTGTAAGTTGAAGGGAGAGCCACTTCAATGTCTTCTTTGTTGTGAATAACGATAAAGGGAATTTCCTGCTTGTTGAAAATATCAATTAATTTGTGTTCAGGAGTATCCAGTTGATTGTTGGTGATTACCAAAATGGCCAGATCAATCAGATTAATGGCATTCAGAGTACGGGCAACTCTTTTTTTACCCAGATCGCCAATGTCATCTGCACCTGCTGTGTCGACCAGAACAACAGGGCCGAAACCGATTATTTCATACGATTTCTTAACCAGATCGGTGGTGGTACCGGGAGTATCTGAAACAATGGCAATTTCCTGACCTGCAAGGCGGTTGATAATGGTGCTTTTCCCATTGTTGCGTCTTCCGAAAATCCCGATGAATGGCTGCCTGTCTCGTCCCATTTTTTTTTGTAAAAATAATGAGAAAAAATGAAAACCTGTGTTGATGTCCGATGGCATTTGTTTTTTAAGGATAAAAATGAATGGTTATTTTAAACTATACCCTAATCTTTTTGTGGTGCTTTATAAGTTAATTGTTTAAATCCATAGTTCATGAAAATCTTTTAAACCATTATCAATCAATAAGTTAAATTCAAATCGACTAGGGCTTTAAAAGACTGTTTTTCAATATGATATAATCCATCTAATATCTCAGATCTAAAAATCTATCAATCTATAGTGGATGGTATTCAACAAATAAAAATCATACTTTTGAGGCATGTTTGATTTTACAAAGTCCGTTGTTTCATATTAAAAATATTTTGAATGTTCACTCGAATTTTCTTTGCCTTGTTTCTGTTTGTTTTTGTATTCAGCATAAATTCTCAGACTTATCATGATTCACCTTCTGATTTTTTCTTTTCTGATGAGGTTGGAGGAATTCCGATGTTGATGTCGCCAGGATTTATTTCAACAGGAATGAATGAAGAATCAGGAACTTTGAGTCCAAAGGGAGATGAATTTTATTATTGTCTTACTCATCAGGGTGATATTTCTGTTATTCTTGTCACCCGGTTTATTGATGGTTTCTGGACATATCCGGATGTTGCTGAATTTTCCGGAAAGTATCAGGACTCAAGTCCTTTTATAGGACCTTCCGGTGAGTATTTGTATTTTGTTTCCGACAGGCCTGTTAATGGAACAGATCGCATCAGGAATTGGAGTATATGGCGTTGTTTGCGCGTTTCAGACAATGAATGGAGCGAACCTGAGTTGATGCCTTTTTGTTCCGGAGAACAAAATGAAATGTCTGTTTCGGTCGACAGGGATGGAGTGGTTTATTTTCATGCCGATTATGAAAGTGAGACCATATCCCTCAACAGGGATGCATTTGATATTTTTTGTGTGCGTCCCGCAGCCGATAATGAGTGGGACGGGGTGGAAAAATTAGGATCGGCGATTAATTCTTCCGGAATTGAAGAGTACCCGGCCATTTCCCCCGATGGGAATTCTCTGGTATTTAGTTCTGAACGATCCAGTATTGGAAAGGGCGACCTTTATGTTTCCTTCAGGGAGGGCGATGGTTGGTCGGAAGCTTTGAGTTTAGGGAGATTGGTAAACTCTTCAGCCAGAGATTATTGTCCGGCCTTTACAAATGATGGCTTGTTGTTATTTGTAAGTTCGCGCAGAAACAGTATACCCGGAAATCTGACCTATTCAGAATTAAAAAGGCATATTCTCGGGCCCGGCAACGGACGTGGAGATATCTGGTATATTAATGCAAGTGTTCTTGAGGATTTCAGAGTTCATTGACAGCCTTTAAGCAAGTGGCATGGCATATTTCTCTACATCATCTGCGGTGATTGTATCCCCACATAGAATAATGAGCCGCTCTATTACATTGCGAAGTTCGCGGATATTTCCTGTCCAGTTTATTTTTTGCAGAGCTTCAATTGCAGTATCATCAAAGTGTTTTGGTTGAACGCCCAGTTCCTGACATATCATCTTATTAAAGTGATCGGTCAGCAGTGGGATATCCTCAAGGCGCTGATTTAATGTCGGCACCTGTATTATAATCACACTCAGCCGGTGGTATAAGTCTTCACGAAATCTTCCTTCTTTTATTTCGTCCTGAAGATTTTTATTAGTGGCTGCCAGTATACGGACATCCACCTTTATATCTTTATCACTGCCGACACGGGAGATGACATTTTCCTGAAGAACTCTGAGGACTTTGGCCTGGGCGGCGAGACTCATATCTCCAATTTCGTCAAGAAAAATAGTGCCACCGTTTGCTTGTTCAAATTTGCCTTTGCGCTGCTTGTGGGCCGATGTAAAGGCCCCTTTTTCATGGCCAAAAAGTTCACTCTCAATCAGTTCGGAAGGAATGGCTGCACAGTTTACCTCTATGAATGGGTTTTCGGCCCGATTACTCTTTTCATGCATCCATCGTGCAACCAGTTCTTTCCCCGTACCGTTTTGTCCTGTTATCAATACCCGGGCATCAGTAGGAGCCACTTTATCTATCATTTCCCTTATGCGTTGCATGGGTTCCGAAACTCCGATCATGTCGAAGGTTTTGCTTACCTTCTTTCGAAGAACTTTCGTTTCAGTAACAAGTTCTTTTTTATCCAGAGCATTGCGAATGGTGACCAGTAAACGATTTAAATCAAGTGGCTTTTCGATAAAGTCATAGGCTCCTTTTTTGATGGCTTCAACTGCTGTGTCGATGTTTCCGTGACCTGAAATCATGATAACGGGAATATCAGGCGATGTTTGCATCATTTTATCGAGGACTTCCATGCCGTCCATTTCTGGCATTTTGATGTCAAGCAAAATTACATCAAATTTTTCAGCAGTGAATTTTTCAAGGGCTTCCGGCCCGTTTTCAGCAAGTACTACTTCGTGACTCTCATACTCGAGAATGTCTTTTAAGGTATTTCGAATACTGCGTTGGTCGTCGATGACTAATATTTTGGGCATAATTTAAGTCTTTTAAGGTACAAACAGTTGATGTTAATTTCTGTCTGTTTTAGAGTCGGAAAAATCACTTTAGTGGTCATCTGTCTGTACAGTAAATGGCACTTCATGGACCGAAACAATTCTTCTGTTTACATTTG
>JBEPWN010000385.1:0-3294 GCA_041642395.1 Marinilabilia sp.
TGCTGATAAGTCTACGAATTCCTTGTGAACGGTTGGCAAGTAAATTTTCATTCACAAACCTGTCAAGCTCATCAAGCAACTCTTTTTCAAGCGATACGCCAAAACGGATTACGGACATGGTGTTATGATTTAATAATTGGTGTTACTGCAAATATAATAACATCTCATGTTTATTGCATGGACCAGAACAAAAAAGAATCTTTTCACGTAAAATCAGATTAAAAGAACTACACTCCCAAAAAAAACAGTTATTTTGATACGAAATTCTTCTTAGGTGCAATTTTTGATATAATAACAAGAACCTAAGATCATAACATTTGGAATTTCCCTCTTTCTTGCATTTTCATTACTTTAGCGCAATGAAATGTATGTTTCCGGAAAACAATTGTTTTCATTATCCGGATGGCATGAGAAACACAGAAGTGAAAAAACAAACAAATTCAGCATCGATGAAAAATAAAACGATACAATTATTCATTTTCCTTTTCTGGATCAGTTTGCCTGGCATGTTTGCCCAGCAGGAAAATTTGAACATTTATACTGAGAAAGATCTGAAAACCTACCCTGCATCCCGGTTTACCAGTATAGAAATTCAAAACAAACATGGAGACATCAGCGTTTCTGCGTGGAACAAAAATACCATTGAAGTAGATATGGTCATTACGGTCAATGCTGAGGGGAAAAATTCAGCAGAAGAAATACTTGAAAAGATAAAAATTCACACCAGTGAAAAAAAAGAACATCTAAGTTTCAATACATCATTCACGGATGATTTTCATTCCAACCATCCATTCAGCATTGATTACATTGTGCATTTACCTGCCGTCAAACAATTACATCTTATCAATCGATTTGGTGACATCAACATTGCATCGGTAACCGGTAATCTGAGAATTGATCACGAATATGGCCAATTGGAGCATAACGGATCGGGCATTACAGATAGCATTTACTCCAAATTATCATTTGTTGATGCACAAATGGGCAGCTTTTCCAACTCGAATATGGAATTGAATAATGCAAACATAACACTTCAAGATGTTGAAAACGGAACATTCAGCGGAAAATATTACCAACTTGAAATGCAGAGGGCCGGAAAACTGGAAATTACCACTTCTACCGGAAGATTCAATATCGGAACAGTAAGAGAGATCAATCTCCAGGGTGACTTTTGTTTTGCTTCCATCAACAAAATATCAGGAAAAGGAGATCTTGAAATCACCAACGGTTTGTTAATCATTCGCTCGGTAACCGACAAAATCAGGGAACTATCAATCAACAATGAGAATGCACCTGTCAAACTTTCACTTCCCGACTCGCTGCCCTACTCTCTTCATGGGGAAGTAACCAACGGCCAATTCAGGCATTACCAACCCTCCAAATTCAGAATTATCAAGGAGATGGAAAAGACATCATTTTCAGGAAGTAATCTGGAAGGTCGCAATGGTGCTTCTATTTTTATTTTCAACAAAAATTCCGGTATTAATATTGAAAAATAATCAAAAACCTTTTAATATGTCAGATTACTCAGACCGAATTCAACATCTTCGTACCAGGATGGCCTCAAAAGGCATTGATGTATGCATTGTACCTGGCAGTGATGCTCATATAAGTGAATATCTTTCAAGCCACTGGAAAATAAGAGATTATTTATGTGGCTTCTCCGGATCTGCCGGAACACTGGTAGTTGGAGCTGACTGGGCCTTTTTATGGACCGATTCGCGCTATTACCTGCAGGCAGAAGAAGAATTGGAAGGGACTGGGGTCAAACTTGTGAAAGAAGGACTACCCGATGTTCCCGGCTACATCGAATGGATCTCAACCCATTTATCTCCAGGCAGTAAAGTTGCCATAAATGGAACATGTTTTTCAATAGAAAAAGTACGGGAAATCAGCCGCTCATTACGACAGAAACAAATACAACTCGAAACCCGCCATACTTTGGCTGAAGATGTCTGGGATACACGCCCTGCTATACCCAATGATCCTGTAAAGGAACACCCCATAAAACTTGCCGGTCTCTCTCGTCAGGAAAAAATTGAACAGGTAAGATCTGAACTTAAAAAAAGAAGCGCCACTCATTACATAACCGGTGCCCTTGATGAAATTGCCTGGGTAATGAACCTGAGAGGATCTGATATCCCTTACAATCCTGTATTTCATGCCTATTTGATCATATCACAGGATTTCATCTCTTTTTTCATCAATCCAAATAAACTGACATCAGCCATTGGAAAACAATTATCCAACGAAAACATACGTGTAAATCTTTACAACGACATTTATAACCAATTGGGTGAGCTGCCCGATCACGCCATGGTCTACCTTGATCCCAACCGTAACAATGCAATGTTGTTATCATCCATACCTTCATCCATACCAAAGATTGAAGGAACCGGGATCATAACACACCTCAAATCCATAAAAAATAAAACAGAAATAGCCAACCTCAAGAAAACAATGATACAGGATGGGGTGGCCATGGTAAAATTCTTAAAATGGCTGGAAGAAAATGCGCCCGGCGGCGATACTTCAGAACTTTCTGCAGCCCGAAAGCTAACCGAATTCAGAAGCGAAAACAAAGATTTCCAGGGAGAATCGTTTGCAACCATTTCAGGATACGGACCACATGGTGCAATTGTACATTACCACGTGACACCAAAATCGGATATTACATTAGAATCAAAAGGTATATACCTGGTTGATTCAGGCGGCCAATACCCCTCCGGAACAACTGACATTACAAGAACAATTCCACTTGGACCTGTGGACAATCAAATAAAAACAGATTACACACTTGTTTTGAAAGGGCATATCGCCTTGGCTATGGCTGTGTTTCCGAAGGGAACACGGGGAGTGCACCTTGATGCATTAGCCCGCCTTCCTTTATGGAAAGAAAAGATAAACTATGGCCATGGCACGGGTCATGGCGTTGGTTATTTTCTTAATGTACACGAAGGACCGCAAAGCATCCGTACGCAGGACAATGGAGTAGAACTGGATGCCGGCATGGTTACATCCAATGAGCCTGGCTTATACCGGCCTATGGAATATGGAATCAGAATAGAAAACCTGGTTCTTATTGGAAATGCCGGTGATTCGGATTTCGGCACATTTTTTGATTTTGAAACACTCACGCTTTGCCCGATTGATGTAACATTGGTCCAAACAAACATGCTCACCCCGGAAGAGACCCAATGGATTAACAATTACCATCAAAAAGTATATGAAAAACTTGTTCCGGAATTAAATAAAGAAGAACATGAATGGTTGAAACTAAAGACGGCCCCCATT
>JBEPWN010000386.1:0-3275 GCA_041642395.1 Marinilabilia sp.
ACTGCAGCAGGAACCGAAAAGGAAGCAGTAGAGCGGTTCTGGAGAAATGTGTTTGGCGGAGCGGCATCCACGCGTTTCCACCGTCCCGCTCACAGGGGTGGCGATTTTTACTGGGGAATAGGCCTTTTTGAAAGAGCACAACAAACGCTTCGGGCCGTTAATATGTTTCTGGAAGAGTTTGACATTTTCAATGCAGAACCTTATGAAGCCTTCTCAACTGTTGGAAACTCTGTAGATTCCTATTGCATGGCTGATATGGGTAAAGCTTATGCAGTTTACTTTCCCGGCGGCAGGGCAACCGTGCACCTCGATCCCTGGGTCGAAATTAAAAATGTTTCTGTAAAATGGCTGGATGTTGCTTCTCTGGAATGGGTCAAAGAAGAAGTTCTTGAACCTGAATGGGATAATTTCGACGGTACCGACTGGTGGGGACCGCAACGAATTATTACACTTACACCAAAAGATCACCGATCGTATGTGGCTATTGTAAAGGTGATAGAATAGAAGGCTTTTATTGGAATAATGATTAAAATGAAAAAACAAATGAAAATATATCAATTAGTCATTTTGTTATTGTTCGCATTGGTTTCGGTAAGCAATACGAAAGAAAAGGAGAAACCCGTCGTTATTATCACTCAGGATGGAGAAGTCGATGATAGGAGCTCTTTCGTAAGGTTTCTGCTGTATACTCCGGACATAGATTTAAGAGGAGTTATTGCTACTAATTCCAAATGGCAAAAGAATGGTCATGGTTTGAATTGGATATATGAGGCTTATGATTTATACGGGCAAGTAAGAAAAAATCTTCTCCTGCATAACCCGGATTATCCAACTGTGGAATTTTTAAAATCAATCACAGTTTTGGGGAATGAAGATCCCGAACATCTGACAGGAGATGCCCCTTATATTGATTCAGAGGGTTCGGAATTAATAGTAAAGGAACTTTTAAAAATTGAAGACAATCTGCTGCATATAAATTGTTGGGGCGGTGTAAATACGGTGGCTCATGCACTTTGGAAATTCAGAAAAAATCATCCTGCCCAATATAAAAAGAGCATTTCAAAAGTCCGGGTAATAACCATCGATTTTCAGGATGAAGCAGGAAACTGGATTGTAAATAATATGCAGGAAGTCCGGATTATCAGAAACAATGCATTTCACATGACCTGGAATTACCACGATAAAGAACCTCTAAAACACAACCCTTATCCTCAGTTAATGAGCGAAAAATGGCTCAGTCAAAATGTAAAGGAGAACCACGGATCGCTGGGCATGTGGTATCCTCAAAAGAACATCAGCGAGGGGGATACCCCCGCGTTTTTAAACTTTGCCGATAACGGGCTTGAAGCTTTTAAAGATTATTCTTCGGGAGGATGGGGAGGTCGTTATCAATCCGAGAATGGCAATTACTGGAGGGATGCATTTGACGCCAACAATGAGCGAAAAACACTTTGGCGATGGATTCCTGCCATTCAAAACGATTTTGCAGCCCGATTGGACTGGTGTGTGGAATCGTATGAAGAAGCAAATCACCCGCCGGTTATTGAGGATGTAACTGTTCCCCAATTTGTCAAGCCTGGCCAACAAGTGGAGTTAAAGGCCACTGCATCTGATCCCGACGACGATAAAGTGTATTATTGGTGGTGGCACTATCCTGATCCGTCCGGTATGGATGATTACATTAAAATAGTCCATGAAACTTCAAATGATGCATATTTTGTTGTGCCTGCAAACCCGGATAAGGATATTCATATTATTCTTGAAATTTCTGATGATGGTGATCCTGTGTTAAAAAGATACAAAAGGTTTATATTTAAATACGAAAAATAACTTTTAAACACCAATGGTTTGGAATTGGTAAATACTTTTAAAGGAATAATATGAATTACGCCGTTTTCTTGATTTCAGTTTTAATAGTTTCATCCGGATGGATCAGCGACAACAAAAAAAATGCAGGTAAAAATGAAAATGTAACCAATGTACCTGCCATCGCCGGCGATCCGGCAACTCTTGAAAAAGGTCTCACTTCAAGAGATGATATCATTTTTTTCGGAGGATATGAACAAAGGTATAACAATGATTCCTGGAAAAACCGTTGGGGCATTCCATGGATGAACCGTGCAACGGATAATGAAGTTGTTGCCGATGGTTTTAAAGGAGGGAAATCTCTGCGGGTGAAATACCCCAAAGATGGGGTAGGCCCTGTTGAAACTGGTGGTCAGTTTCCAATTCTTTTCCGAAATATGGATGGCATTCAGGAAGGTTTATACCAGGAATTATACTTCCGGTATTATCTGAAATTTGAAGAAGGATTTGATTTTAACCGGGGCGGAAAACTTCCCGGTTTGATGGGAGGCGGTGATTCATGGGGGCGTTCCGGGGGCAATCAGCCCGACGGAACCAATGGCTGGACACTTCGGTTTATGTGGCGGAGCAAAGGAAAGCTGGTAATTTATGCGTATGTTCCAAAAAGTGAAAATGGTAAATGGGGAAACGACAGATGGGGGCAGAACATTGATTGTGATTTTAAAGCTGAACCGGGCAAATGGCATTGCATTGAGCAATATGTAAATACAGGGACACCTGGCAAAGATGACGGTAAACTGAAAGTCTGGATTGATGATGTTGAACGGTTGAATATAGATGATATGCGCTTCCGGAATGTGGAAAATGCTTTTGGACCTGTAGGTGGTATTTTTTTCTCCACATTTCACGGAGGAAACAGTACCGACTGGGCGCCGCGAAACGATTCTTACGCTCAGTTCGACGGATTTGTCGCTGCAAAGAAAAGGGTGGGCGTTTATAAAGATTAAGTTTGCCTGGCAATGAATTGTAATCGAATTAAAGTAAATTCTAAAAATAAAACTATGAACAAAAATTTAATCATGACCGGAATGCTTCCGCTGTTTTTCTTACTGGCTGTTTTTTTTAGTGCATGCAATATGTCGGAAAGTTCAAAAATCCCGGTACTTTTCGATACCGATGCCAACAACGAAGTGGACGACCAGCATGCACTGGCCTACCTGCTGTTTAGTGGCGACCATTTTAACGTGGAAGGCGTTACAGTGAACGCAACCAGTTCGCCTGCCGGGTATTCCGAAGAATCGGATGTGAGCGATCACTACGAAGAGGCAAAACGGGTGATGCAGCTTTGCGGCGATTTTTATGGCAAAATTCCACTTAAAACCGGCGCCGATGGTTCTTTCGAAGAAATTAAAAATCACATTGACGAGCCGGATTTCGACGGTCACGAAGCTGTGGATTTTATCATTGAA
>JBEPWN010000387.1:0-3273 GCA_041642395.1 Marinilabilia sp.
GGGTTCGGATGAATAGATGAACAGGCCCCAGGCCAAAATGCCTGCGCCTAATAACATAGTTCCCGAAAAATATTTGTAAATAGTCAATTTGTTCCTGGTAGTCATTCGCTTCCCGTCTAATCGTTTTTGTATTTGAAGAATTATTGCAAATATATATCTATCTTTTGGATAAATGATTACTTGCGGGTTATTGTACGGCTAAGGCCCTTTTGGGTTATACAAATTACAAAAAAAATGTTTTTGTCAGGGTTTTTTTTAACCCAATAATCGGTTAAGCTTTTGTAATGGATTGTTAGTGAAATATTTAAATTCAATGCACTGATGGTGCTAAGAGGTTTCTTTCAGAATGATACAACCCATCTAACATATAATCCCGAAGGGTCGGGACTAACGATCTATTATTAACGTTGATACTAAATTAAACCATTCCGGCAAATCCCATGAATGCCAGCGAAAGCAATCCTGCTACAACAAGAGCAATAGGTCCACCTTGCATGGCTTTGGGCACATTAACCAGTTCTAGTTGTTCCCTGATGCCTGCAAAGGTAATCAGAGCCAGACCAAAACCAACTGCTGTAGCTGCGGAAAATACAACGGCTTCCATCAGATTGTAATTGTTGTTAATAGACATGATGGCTACCCCTAAAATGGCACAATTGGTGGTAATTAGAGGGAGAAAAACACCCAGGGCCTGATAGAGTGGGGGACTTACTTTCTTCAGCACGATTTCAACTAATTGGACCAGTGATGCGATTACCAGAATAAAAGAGATGGTTTGAAGAAAAATGACTCCAAATTTTTCAAGAATTAGTTTCTGAATGAAGTAGGTAACTATGGTTGCGACGACCATTACAAATGCCACTGCTCCGGTCATTCCAATTCCTGTGGATATTTTTTTGGATACTCCCAGGAAAGGACAAATTCCAAGAAACTGGCTCAACACGATATTGTTGACGAATATGGCAGATATGATGATAATAAAAAAGGTCATAATTTTTTCGTTTTTAAGCTTTTCGTACCCGGTTAATTAAAGCAGTCAAATATCCCAGTGCGATGAAGGCACCGGGAGCCAAAACAAATATCAATATTCCGTAATCCTCGGAATACAGAGAAAGACCGAATAATTTTCCGCTCCCAAGGAGCTCTCTTAATGCTCCCAGCATGGTAAGGGCCATGGAAAAACCAAATCCCATGCCCAGTCCGTCAATGAGTGATGATCTCAGAGTATTTTTGGAGGCGAAGGCTTCTGCTCGGCCCAATACCAAACAGTTTACTACAATCAGAGGAATGAAAAGGCCCAGAGCCTCAAAAAGAGATGGTAAATATGCTTGCATTACCATTTCAACTACGGTCACAAATGCTGCGATAACTACTATGAAGGAAGGAATCCGCACCTTATCAGGCACGAAACCTTTTATCAGTGCCACCACCAGATTCGACATGACCAAAACAAAAGTAGTGGCCAGTCCCATACCGAGTCCGTTAATGGCTGTGGATGTTACACCCAGGGTGGGGCACATTCCCAGTAACATGACAAAAACGGGGTTCTCCTTAAAAAAGCCTTTTGTGAAATTTTTCCATTGGTTCATTGGGCACCTCCTGTCTCTGATTCGTTATTTTTTTGTGTGGCAGCACTATATGAATCTGCTTTTTCATTATATGTATTCCATGCTTTTCGCACGGCATCCAAAAATGCCCTTGAGCTGATAGTAGCAGCTGTGATGGCATCGATATCTCCACCGTCGGCAGAAACCCTTAAATCCACATTCGAAGGATCAACTCCCACGATACTGGTTTTTCCTCCTGTTTGGTCACTTTCAATGCCAAACAGCCAGTCGAAAGCAGGATTGCCGGAAGCAGTACCTTCTTCATCTGAGGGTTTAAACCAATCGGACATTTTGGTTCCCAGGCCTGGTGTTTCCTTATGTTCAAGTACCTGATAGTTGTTTATGGTTCCATCGGGAAGAATTCCTACCATAATCTTTACATCGCCGCTATAGCCTTTGTGGCTTACGCTTTCGATGGCTACTCCTACCAGCTCTCCATCTTTTTTTGCCGGATAAGCATTCAGAGAATCCCCTCCTTCGGTGGCGATTTTGTACATCTCTTCAGAAGGGTTGTTATCATATTCAGGAACAACAAGTTGGATTGCTTCCTGCTGCTTTTGTTCTTTGGCCTGATTGATAGGTCCTTTAGTCAGATTGTAGATATATCCCAGTGATGATCCGGCTATCAGGGTGATGACTACAATCGTCAGAGCCATATTGGTTAATGAGGATTCTTTTTTACTCATTGTATCTTTTATTATGCATTTTGGATTTTGGATATTTTTCCTTTTTCCCCAAATCGTTTTGGCTTCATGTATTTATCTATGAGTGGTGTAAAAGCATTCATAATAAGAATGGCAAATGATACGCCTTCGGGATATGATCCGTAAATCCGGATCAAAACAGTAATGATCCCTATTCCTGCTCCATAGAGCAGCATGCCTTGTTTGGTCATTGGTGAACTCACATAGTCGGTTGCCATAAAAATTGCTCCAAGTAAAACACCTCCTGTCAACAAATGAAATAGTGGTCCCGCTATGCTTTCAGGATTAAAGATGTGAAGCAATCCTGTGAATATGGCTATTGAACCAATAACACTTACGGGAATGTGCCAGGTGATGATTTTTCGCCACAACATATATATGCCTCCCAATAAGAGCGCTATCCCTGCCATTTCTCCGGCACTTCCTCCCATGTTGCCCAGAAAAAGATCTATATAGGATGGAATTTCCGACATCAGTTCCGAAACAGACCGGCCTGATGCCACACCTTCCTTAACAACCGAGAGTGGGGTTGCCCCTGTTTCAGCGTCCAGATACTGAAAACGGGACTCAATTGGCAATGGCCACTTTGTCATTTGGACGGGGAAAGAGATGAGCAAAAACACACGACCTACCAATGCGGGGTTAAAGGGGTTATTTCCTATTCCTCCGAACGACATTTTGCCGATCCCAATGGCTACTGCTGCTCCAATGATAATCAGGCCCAACGGCATGTTGGTTGGGAGGTTAAATGCCAGTAGAAGGCCGGTTACAGCTGCCGATCCATCGGTTATCGACGGGGTGGTTTTCATCAGGTATTTCTGAATGATCCACTCAAACATTACGCAGGCGGCGATGGAAGTCAGCGTCACAATCAGTGCGCCAATACCAAAGAACCACAAAGAAGCTGCCATGGCTGGCAGAAGTGCGATAATCACTCCGTACATCGTTTTATTCACTGAACT
>JBEPWN010000388.1:0-3272 GCA_041642395.1 Marinilabilia sp.
TCATGGCTCCGATGGTGGCGGGTACGCCAGTGGTGTAACTTACCGCCTGTGTGCCGGTTTCTTTATAGGCCGCTTCATGGTCGCAATTATTATAGATGTAATAAGTTTTTTCTTTTCCATCCTTGAGCCCTTTTATCCGGCATCCAATTGAGGTTTGGCCCTTGTAATTCTCACCCAAATCACCGGGATCGGGCAATACCGCTTTCAGAAATTCAATGGGAACAATGTCCACCCCTTTAAATTTAACCGGTTCAATATTTGCCATACCGATGTTTTGGATTACCCGCAGATGTGTCAGGTATTCCTGTCCAAAAGTCATCCAGAAACGTGCCCGTTTTAATGTGGGGAAATTTTTAACCAGCGATTCCAGTTCCTCGTGATAAATCAGATACGACTCTTTTGGTCCGATCTCAGGATAATTTAATGGTTTATGAATTTCATGGGGTTCGGTAGTTACCCATTTTCCGTTTTCCCAGTATTTTCCTTTCTGGGTTACTTCACGGATGTTGATCTCGGGATTGAAGTTGGTGGCAAATGGTTTGCCGTGATCACCAGCATTGCAGTCCACGATGTCGAGATACTGCAATTCATCAAAATGATGTTTGGCTGCATATGCTGTGAAAATGGAGGTCACTCCGGGGTCGAAACCGCAGCCAAGAATGGCTGTCAGACCGGCTTCTTTAAATTTTTCCTGATAAGCCCATTGCCATTTGTATTCAAATTTGGCTTCATCTTTTGGCTCGTAATTGGCGGTATCGAGATATGAAACGCCGGTTTCGAGACAGGCATCCATAATAGTCAGATCCTGATAGGGAAGGGCCACATTCACCACCAGATCCGGTTGACAGCTGTTGATAAGATCAACCAGTTCGGGCACATTATCGGCATCAACCTGTGCGGTCTGAATACGATTGCCACCAATCTTGTCCGCCAGGGCATCACATTTACTCTTAGTCCGGCTGGCCAGTGTAATTTCTGTGAAAACTTCGGGGATTGAGGCCATTTTTTGAACCACAACTGTGCCTACTCCTCCGGCACCAATGACTAATACTTTACCCATTTTCAATTTATGTTTTTAGATTAATTCGAATTTATTGTTGCAATATTAAAGCAACAGTCTGTTAAGCTTTTGTAATTGCTTGATATTTAATTGCTTAGGCTTCGTGGGTTATTTAGGGCAACAACCAGATTATCAGCGTCATACGAGTCATCTTAAATCTCATATCTAAAAATCTAACAGTCTATTGTTAAATAGAAATACCAGATTCCGGAATTGCCCCGCTATGTGGATTGCAAAGAAATTAAATTTTTTGTTAGGGTAATCATTTTTCCAAAAGATTAATACCTAAAATGAGGCTTCTCACATACTACTTTACCCTCCTTTTACTTCAGGGCGGTTTTTGGTTTATTTGAAAAGGTCTGCGGCGGCCTGATTCTTTGAATCCAGACAGCCAGAACTGCCCCTTAGGAATCAATTGATTGCTTCATTCATGTCGCAAATTAGAAATATACCACTTTAGCTTGAAAAATCAAATATGCAGCAATATACTTCCAATTTTTGCTGATAACAATATTAGGGCCTGATCAGCTCCGGACCAACTTCGTACCAGATTCGTGACAGATTCACAAGAAATTCATTATCGAGTTTTTATTAAGTCGTATTAAAGTCTAATTAAATTCTATTATAATAGAATTTAATTAGACTTTAATACGACTTAAAATAGACTTTACTATGACTTTGCAATGGAGCAGTTACGAAGTTGATCCGAAGCAGGTATGGAGGCGAACCGACTAAAGTATTAGGCGTGTATAAGAAATAAACAGGTTAAATGATTACAAATATTTTGTTTGATATAAAAAATAAATTTTTGTTAATTTAGACAATGATAAAAACCACTTAAATTGTTTGGAAATATTAAGGTTGAAGATGATAATTATGAAGATGATTCTAAAGTAAAAATGGATGGTTGGGGATTGGGAGGAGGATTTGCATTTTTCCTGAATCAAAATATTGCCCTTAATATTGGATTAGGATATGTAGAAATATCGGGGGAGGGTGATGATAATAGGGAAATAAGTCAAGAAATTTCTATGAAGGGTACCACGCTGAGTGTTGGCTTCTCATTTTGTTTTTAATATTATTCCTTTGAAACGAATTAAAACCCTAAAAATGGCCAGACTGTTCTTTTTGTTGATTGTAATTTCATTAAGTATTAACTTATTATTTCCTTCATGCCAGGCACAGGGATCTCAAAAGATTGTAGCTTTTTACAATCTCGAAAATTTATTCGATACCATTGATACGCCCGGTGTTCGTGATAAAGAGTTTACCCCGGAAGGCAAAAAGAACTGGAATTCGGCGCGTTATGCAAAGAAACTTCAAAACATTTCTTCTGTGATTTCCGCAATGGCGAATATCGAAGGAATGGGATCGCCTGCTGTTATTGGGTTATGTGAAATGGAGAACCTTGAGGTGCTTCAGGATTTGGTAGACTCCAGACTTTTAAGCAAATACAATTATCAGATTATACACAAAGATTCACCGGACAAAAGAGGAATTGATGTGGCATTAATCTACCGGCCTGAATACTTTAACCCGGATACATTTCAATCCGTTCCGTTGCTAATTTCTAATGACGAGGGGCGAAGAATCTATTCACGTGATCAGTTGGTTGTTTCGGGCGATCTTGATGGTGAACGGTTTCATTTTATCGTTAATCACTGGCCATCGAGGTATGGTGGAAAAGAACGAAGTGTTCCGCTACGTAATGAGGCTGCCCTGCTGTCCAGGTTTCTTGTGGATTCAATCAATGCAGCAGAACCAAATGCACGTATCGTTTTGATGGGCGATCTTAACGACGATCCGGTGGATGTGAGTGTCAAGCATCATTTGAAAGCAGGAGTAGTACCCCGGCCTGCCGAAAACGACAGTCTGTTTAATGCCACCGCGTCTTTATTTCTCGATGGACAGGGAACACTTTGCTATCGTGGTGTCTGGAATATGTTTGATCAGATCATTATCACACCCAATTTGCTGAAAAAGGAGAACAATACCCATCACCTCGTAAAAACCGGCGTGTTTGATGAAGCGTTTCTGAGGCAACGGGAAGGCGATTATAAGGGGTACCCTCACAGGACATATGTTGGCAACTGGTATCATGGAGGATACAGCGATCACTTCCCCTCGTATATTATTTTGAAAAAGAAAGGCTGGCTGTTTTAGAATTCGATGCCTTTTCTTGCTTTGATATCTTTTTGGTAGTAATGTTTAA
>JBEPWN010000389.1:0-3238 GCA_041642395.1 Marinilabilia sp.
GGAAAGACGCGAAGCAGTTGAAACGCTTTATGCTTTAAGGAAACAGGAAAAATTCAAAAATATCTGGTTACTATCTGATAAATAAAATAAAAAAGCCACCTTTCCAGGTGGCTTTTTTATTTATCTTACTTCAGAACCCGGTTTTATTTTAGACCGTGGAGCAAGAAAGTCCAGACGACCGTCAGAATCTTCAGCCATAAGGATCATTCCCTGTGACTCAATTCCCTTTATCTTGCGTGAGGCCAGATTAACCAAAATACAAACTTGCTGTCCAACAATATCTTCAGGATCAAAAAACTCAGCGATCCCGGACACCACTGTTCTTTTATCAATTCCGGTATCCACAGTGATCTTTAACAGCTTTTTTGTTTTGGGGACCTTTTCAGCTTCCAGTATGGTCCCAATTCGCATGTCCATTTTCGAAAAGTCGTCAAAAGAAATATCCGCTTTAGCTGGTGTTATTTCTGCTTGGTCATATTCGTTACTGATCTTTGTTTGTGCCAGACGATCAAGTTGTTTTTGGATTGTTTCATCCTCAATTTTATCAAAAAGCAACTTCCCCTCACCTATTTCATGCGAAGCCTTCAAAAGATCTGTTTTTCCACAACTACTCCAGACAACCTCTCCAATATTGAGCATTTCCCGCATTTTACCAGCGGTAAAAGGGAGAAAAGGTTCCATCAGAAAAGCAAGATTGGCGGTAATTTGCAAAGAAATATTCAAAATTGTCTTCACCCGTTCAGGATCGGTTTTCTGTAACTTCCACGGTTCAGTGTCGGCCAGATATTTATTCCCAAGGCGGGCCAGATTCATAGCCTCCCGGATGGCCTCACGAAATTTGAACTGATTGAGACTGATCTCAACTTTACTAACCAAGGCAGGAATCGATTCCAGTGTTTGAATATCGAAAGGATCGGTTTCGCCCATGAGAGGCACTTTGCCATCAAAATATTTGTGAGTAAGAACCACCGCACGATTTACAAAATTTCCCAGTATTGCAACCAGTTCATTGTTATTCCGTGCCTGAAAGTCCTTCCAGGTAAAATCATTGTCCTTGGTTTCAGGAGCATTGGCAGTCAACACATAGCGCAACACATCCTGTTTATCTTCAAAATCCACCAGATATTCATGAAGCCATACCGCCCAGTTGCGGGAAGTTGATATTTTATCACCTTCAAGATTCAGAAATTCATTCGCAGGAACGTTATCAGGCAAATTAAAAGTACCTTCAGCTTTGAGCATTGACGGAAATACAATACAATGAAACACAATATTGTCTTTTCCAATAAAATGAATCAGCCTTGTTTCAGGATCTTTCCAATACTTTTCCCATTCCGGCGTTAGTTCGCGTGTAGCAGAAATATAACCTATGGGAGCATCAAACCACACATACAAAACCTTACCTTCAGCCCCTTCAACAGGAACAGGGACGCCCCAGTCCAGATCACGACTCACAGCACGCGGCTGAAGTCCCTGATCGAGCCATGACTTGCACTGACCATAAACATTGGGCTTCCACTCCTTATGTTCTTCAAGTATCCATTTCTCCAAAAATCCCTGATACTGATCCAGTGGCAGATACCAATGCCGGGTTTTACGCATCACAGGCGTGCTTCCCGATATCATTGACTTTGGATTGATGAGATCAGTGGCATTGAGGGAAGAACCACAATTCTCACACTGATCACCATAAGCACCATTGTTACTACAGTGAGGACAAGTCCCCGTTATGTAGCGATCGGCCAGAAATTGACCGGCTTCTTCATCGTAATATTGGTCGTTTTCCTTTTCTATAAATGCTCCCTTATCGTATAACTTTCTAAAAAACTCAGAAGCAGTTTTGTGATGCATCTCGCTGGTTGTGCGAGAATAAATATCAAAAGTGATCCCAAATTTTTCAAACGAATCTTTAATCTGATTGTGATATTTATCAACCACATCCTGCGGTTTAACCCCTTCATTCCGGGCTTTAAGAGTAATGGGCACCCCATGCTCATCGGATCCTCCAATATGCAGGACATCCTCTCCTTTCAGCCTCAGGTATCTTACATAAATATCAGCAGGCACATAAACACCGGCCAGGTGACCGATGTGAACCGGACCGTTTGCATAAGGAAGGGCAGTGGTAACTAATGTTCGTTTAAATTTACTCATAATTATATTTGATGTCTGATCCATTTATATTACTAACAGCCAAAATTTTATCTCAATGCTTCCGGCAAAAACTAAATAAAACCGGGCAAAAAACCCGGAAATTTTATACCTTCACAAAGATAACCAAAGATGTTAAAATCTTGTATCCAAAGCAATAAGATATGCTCGTATCCATACCACCATTTATAAAAAAAGGAGCTCTTTTTGGACTGGTATCTCCAGCAGGAAAAATAGATGCAGAAAAAGTCTCCCAGGCAGAGAAATTTTTGGAATCTCAAGGATTCAGGTCCTGTAGAGGCGAAACTGCAACCGGAAATCATTACCAGTTTTCGGCCAGTGATAAAGAAAGGGCTGCCGACATGCAGTCTATGATAAACAATCCGGATGTGGATGTTATATGGTGTTGTCGTGGCGGATATGGCGCTATGAGAATTATTGACGACATTGATTTCACGAGAATGAAACAATCACCCAAATGGATCATAGGGTTCAGTGACATAACGGTTTTTCATGCAGCGCTTCAAAACGTTCACAATATAATTTCTATCCATGGCCCCATGCCAATCAATCTTCCATCCAACAACCATCCAGGCATTGAATGGACTCATATGCTGGATTTACTTCAGGGGCATGAGGTGGATTATCACGTGCCTCCCAATCCTTTCAACAAAGAAGGCACAGCCGCCGGCGAATTAACAGGAGGAAATCTTTCGTTACTTTCTATGCTCACCGGAACCAAATATGATTTTAAACCTCATGGGAAAATTCTTTTTATTGAAGATGTGGGAGAGCAACTATATCATCTTGATCGCATGATGTACAGCCTTAAGCTCAGTGGTAAACTGGAAAGTCTTGCAGGGTTGATCGTCGGACATCTTACCGAAATGAAGAACAATTCTACTCCCTTTGGCTTTTCAGCTCAGGGTATTATAAATGAAGTGGTAAAAGATTATGATTACCCCGTATTGTTTGATTTTCCCGCCGGACATCATACTCAAAATGAACCTTTGATCATGGGGGCACAAATACATCTGCAGGTAAGTGAAGACGGGGGATTTTTGGTTTATCCGTAAAGGGCTCACAG
>JBEPWN010000390.1:0-3237 GCA_041642395.1 Marinilabilia sp.
GATTTTCCCAGAGACCTTTGGCATTATAATATTTACTGTCGTGGCTGTTGTAACCGAAGTAATAATCAAAGCCTTTATCTAGTGGATGCTGACCAGGTTTTGAGGAGCTCTGCCAGCTATATTCCTTTTTGGCTTTTAGCACCAACTCGCGGCGCTTCGAACCGGGAATTGGACCTGTTCCGCCCTGGTCTGCCCAGACCTGCTTAATGATGGTTGGATCTTTTTCTGCAATGTGCCACTTACCAATCATGCCGCAACTGTAACCCAAAGCTTTGAGCGGCTCTGCCATTACCGTTCGATCGTCAGGAATTGAATGCTCATCAATATCCATATTACGGAATGCTCCCCAGCGTTGCTGAAATGACCCGGTCATCAGGCCGGCACGGCTTGGTGCACACAATGAAGCGGTGGCGAAAGCACGATCGAACACCGCACCTTGAGCTGCAAGTTTTGAGAGCGTCGGCATACAGTTGCGTGCCGCTTCAATATGCTTCTCGACATTAATCGGCTGTCGGCGATTGCGCTTTACGCTGTAACTTGCCACAATCTCAGGTTCGAGATCCGTAGGCGTCAGCCGATCCGCATAAGGCGGAATCCAACCTGTTCCGACATCATCAACCAGAATCAGCACCACATTCGGTTGCTTGTTGTTTTCGGCAGCGTCAACAATACCTGTCATTAGGAAAAAGCTGGCAACAAATGCGCTAAATACAAAATTGTATAGTTTCATAGTATGGTTCCTTTTGTTTATTTCAAGTGAAAACGTTTATTCAATATCCGTCATTAGTCGTAATCTTCTGATGCGAGTTCTCCGAACTTTGACCATTGCAGGAAAAAAAATTTTATAATTATCAGGTTCAAACCGATTTTATTCTCCATGACACCATATTGTTCATCTTAAACAATATGGAATTAATGGATCAATCATTGCATAGAAACAACACACATAAAATATTATTCAGAAATTAAATCAGGGGTAACGCCATCTGTGATTCCGCTGATTTTTTTTGATTTGTCATTTACTTTTATCAGTGTTTTATTAAAAGAGCCTAAATCCCTGACTGTATTTCCCTCAAAATGTACATTTTCGGAATTGAATACCCAAATGAGAGCAGTTGGATCAACTCCCGATGGTTGACCACGATGGCTCAATACCTGTTGAGGACGGATAAACTTATTATTTTTAACTAATACATTCTCCGCTACTGCTATCATCATATTCACCCCATCGCAATCCTCGATCGTATTATTTTCAATTAAAATGTTGCGATGCCCGGGTCTGAGTCCGGCAACTTTAGGATCCTGATACACGGGTACAATTTGATCCGGCTCACCACCACCTCCACTAATAGTCAGGGCGCCTGACTGGTGATCAGATGACCCAACCGTTGAGTATCCTGTATGCCGGATTATATTGTTGCGGATAATAATATCCCGACTGAATCCTGCTTCATTCCACCAAATTTCAGGTGAGAGAATAATACCCCCAATGGTACTTCCTTCAATAATATTACCTTCAACAATACCGTTTTCAGCCTTTAGAAGCATCCCTCTCGCTCTGTGGTTTCGTATAATGTTGTTGCGAATTATATAACCGCTCCCATTGGCGGCTGGATTGCTTATGAGATATTGAAAACCTAATTCCAGATTTTTGTCAATTGCAACCTGGATGAAGTCTTTGTTTCTTTTGAAACGATGATTAGTGATTGGTGATTTCGGTGTAAATTCCTGTTTGGGGGCTATGGATGTAATTCTGGCCTCGCCGGCATAAGAACCATTTGTATCATAGAAACATACGGGATCTCCGATTCGCAAATTTTTACCTCCACAAACGGTGAGCTGGTTACCATTTTCTTCTGCTACAAGCGCAAAAGATCCATGTATTGGAATCCCGTCATCCTGCATGCCCTCGAAGAGACAGTTTTCGAGAATTGGTCCTTTTCTCATGTTGCGGCTATGAAAAGCATCGGCATTACAGGCCATCAATGGTCTCTTATCAGCACCTGCCGGGGCCGGGGCGTATGTAACATTATATGTATACCTGTTTCCTCCTTCACCGCCAGTCTCGTGTATACAAAAACCGCTACCGGACTGGATTTTTACTCCATCCATAAACATTTCGCTGCATTCATTGAGTGCAATATCAGTTTCCAGCCTGCCACGAAATGCAATCCAATCACCGACCACTGCAGGATGAATTTCTGGATCAAGTCTTTGATTCGCTGCAAAATAGAGTCGGAATCGATCCGGTCCCATGCGTTCAACTTCATCAAAGAAACAATCTTTTGTTCCGGTTTTAAACTGCCTGGTTTCAGGATCAAAAACAGTGCCTCTTGGCCTGGAAACACCCGTCACGGGATCATCAAAATTGGCAGGCCATCCTTTGTCAATCTTTACGTCATACCATTCGCCATTTGGATCAATAGCTGCAATGGTTCCCTGGGTAAAAGGTGGTGTTTCATTGAGTAATGTCGCACCTCGCAATATTACATTATGGCAGTTATTGAATACAATACAGCCACGCGTAGGATCAGTACGAAGCAATGTTACTCCACGGGCATCGATCTCAAAGTCTGCCATTCTATTAAATATCATGTAAGGTCCGCTTTCCGGCTCAGGCAGGCGATATACACCGGACGGAACCACGACTTTCTTTAGTCCTGCTTCGTAGGCCTCCATGATCCCTGGCTGAAGTGATTCGGGATTCTCTGGAGAGATCTGAAGGGGTTGAAAAATATCTTGTGCTGTTCCGGTTAATACAATCCAGATTAAGAGTAAAAAAATCAATTTTCGTTTCATGAGACTCACTTTATTGTCACTGAATTATCTTCGATTATAAAATCTTTCAGATACATTGTGCTGATTGCATCCTGATTTGAAAAACCATAGTTTGCGCCATGGTTGCGGACAAGATCAGGACTTTTTTCAATGATGTTCCCACTGAGCTCTCCACCTTCTATTCCTGCCAGAACAATAGCAGGAAACGGACAGTCCACAATTCTGTTATCAACTATGCGAATATCACGAAACCCACCTCCTTTGGAACCAATGACCTCGTTCTCCGCGTTGATGCAGAGAACTGTAATTGCAGCACACTGACTGGATCCGGGAACTGAAACTCCATAATGGCAATTGCGGAAGGTGTTACCGCTGATTACCAGATCCGTAGCGAAGGTTCCTTCCATCCAGTAAAATTCAGGAATAACAGTGATGCCAGCAAGCATGGAACCTTCGAAT
>JBEPWN010000391.1:0-3233 GCA_041642395.1 Marinilabilia sp.
ATTGAAATTACATTGGTCGGGATATATGCCGAAACATCACCGGCCTGCGTTTCAACTATTGGCAGGGCTGTAAGGGTTCCTCCACCTTTAACTTTTCCTTTCAGTGATTCCGGAATATCATTCATTTGGGCGGCCACTTTGTCCGATTCAATAATCTTGGCAGCCCGCTCCAGTAATCGGGAATGCAGATAAAAAACATCTCCGGGAAAGGCTTCGCGTCCCGGCGGTCGGCGCAGTAATAAAGAAACTTCTCTGTATGAAACCGATTGCTTCGAAAGGTCATCGTAAATGATAAGAGCGTGGCGGCCTGTGTCACGAAAAAATTCTCCGATGGCAGTTCCGGCAAATGGAGCATAAAACTGCATGGCTGCCGGATCAGAAGCAGAGGCGGATACAATGATGGTGTACTCCATTGCCCTGTGCTTTTTCAATGTATTTACAATTTGTGCAACTGACGATCCTTTTTGACCAATGGCTACGTAAATACAATATACCGGATTTCCTTCATCGAAAAACGATCTTTGATTGATGATGGTGTCAATGGCTATGGCTGTTTTTCCTGTCTGACGATCTCCAATGATTAGTTCACGCTGGCCCCGTCCAATAGGGGTCATGGCGTCAATGGCTTTAAGCCCTGTCTGAAGAGGCTCCTTAACCGGTTGGCGGAAAATGACTTCGGGAGCTTTTCGTTCAAGGGGCATTTCAAATAATTCGCCACTAAGAGCTCCTTTGCCATCAATGGGTTTGCCAAGTGTGTTCATCACTCTTCCAACCATTCCTTCTCCCACTTTGATGGATGCGATTCGTCCTGTCCGGCGCACAATATCACCTTCCGATACCAGCTGAGAGTCGGCAAAAAGAACTACGCCAACGCTGTCAGCCTCAAGGTTGAGTACTACTCCCATGCAATTGTCAAATTCCACGATTTCGTTGGACTCCGCGTTCAATAAACCATATACCCGGGCAATGCCATCGCCAACCTGCAATACAGTTCCGACTTCTTCCAGCTCTGAGGCCGATTGAAAACCTTCTATTTCTTTGCGTAATATATCGGATACTTCCGATGGACGAATTTGTTCCATTTCGGCTTTTTTATTTAACTCAATAATTTATTCCTGATTAACTTCATCTGGTGCAAGATGCTGTTATCCAAGATTTTATCGTCAACAATCAATATCAGTCCGCCCAGTATTTCAGATTTTGTTTTTGCTTCCATTTCGATGGGGGCACTGAATTCGCGTTCCAGGTATATTTGTAGCTCATTCAGGTAATCGTTTTCTAAAGGAACGGCAGTAATTAACTTCACGGTTTTTATGCCGTTATATTTCTTGTACAAATCTTCGAAATATATGACCATATCATTCAGAAGATTTTCACGATTTTTATCGATCACCAGGTTGATAAATTTTATCATTAACGGATGCTGCTCAGATCCCAGTACTTTCTGTATAACTGCCTTTTTTTTTGATGGTTTGATGACAGGATTGTTTAAAAACACACAAAAATCTTTTACCTGATGGCAATGATCAAGCAGAAGTTTGGAATCAGTATAAAATTTGTCGAGCAAATTTTTTTCTTTTCCCAGCTCAAACAAACTTTTGGCGTAACGGACAGTTATCGGACCTCTGTTCATTTTGTGTGTTAATTGAGATTCATCTCGTTGAGATATGTATTGATCACTTTCTTGTGTTTATCGCTATCGCTGAGTACTTCTTTCAGAAGCTTTTCGGCAATATCCAAAGATAGTCTGCCTATGGTTTCCCTGATCTCATAAATGGCTTCCTGTCTTTGTTTTATAATTTCCTGATTGGTCTGTTTAAGCATTCGCTCACTTTCTTTTTCTGCCTGTTCACGGGCTTCTCCGAGGATGTCCTCTTTTATTTTTCTGGCCTCCATCAAAATGGAATCGCGTTCCTGGCGAACTTCTTCCATGATCAGGCGTCGCTTTTGCTCCATTTGCATTATTTCTGTTCTTGCTTTTTTTGCATCTTCAAGTGCGAAATGAATGGTCTCTTCACGCACCTTCAGAGCGCGCAAAATAGATGGCCATGCGTATTTTCGCAATATAATCAATAGAATTATAAATGTTAGCGATGTCCAGAAAACCAATCCCGGACTAGGCGTCAATAGTTCCATAGTTATGTATTTGGATTAGACCAAAATCATACAATAATGTGTGGCTGTCAATAAAGACGGCATAGTATTTACAATAGTCCGTTAAACTTTTGTAATTGATGGATATTTAATTGCCTGAAATTTTTGGATTATTTATGTCAACAAATAGATTATTAGTGTCATACTATTCATCTTAAATCTTATCTCTAAAAATCTAACGGTCTATTGTATTTAGACAGACACAAATCAACCAACCAACCAGGCCACTACAATAGCAAAAAGTGATACTCCTTCAATAAGAGCAGCGGCTACAATCATTGCAGTTTGAATTTTTGAGCTTATCTCAGGCTGGCGGCTCATGGCCTCCATAGCCGACTGGCCGATTTTACTGATCCCAAAAGCAGCTCCAAATACAATGATGCCCAGTGCGAGGGCCGTGAAAGAAATAGTTTCCATATTGATTATTTTTATTGTTAATGTTCAGTTTTCGTGGTGCTCATACCAATAAATAGAGCGGTTAATAATGTGAAAATATAAGCTTGTAATAATGCAACCAGTAGTTCAAGCATTAACATTACTAATGATAATACTATTGTAACCGGAGCAATGTATATGGATTTTAAAATGAAAATGATTGATACCAGACTTAAAATAATGATATGCCCTGCTGTGATGTTTGCAAACAAACGAATCATCAGTGCAAATGGCTTGGTAAATATTCCTGCAAATTCCACCGGAACCAAAAAAAACTTTACCATTAGAGGGGTTCCGGGAACCAAAAAAATGTGTTTCCAATAATCTTTGGAAGCAAATATATTTATCGCAAGAAAAGCAAAAACAGCCATCGTCGCAGTAAAGCTAATGTTTCCCGAAAGGTTGCTGCTTCCCGGAAAGAATGGTACCAGTCCGATAAGGTTGTTAATCCAGATAAAGAAGAACATTGTCAGCAGGAATGGTACAAATTTATCTGCTTTTTCTTTGGATATCTGTGCGCGGGCGATGTCATCCCTGACGAATAGTACAATTGGTTCTAAAACGGATCTGAATCCTTTGGGTGGTGACATCCCAAAGCGGGCATATGCCCTTGCCATCGATATAAATATGAGCAGAATGATCAC
>JBEPWN010000392.1:0-3231 GCA_041642395.1 Marinilabilia sp.
TTGCCACCGGGCGATTTTATTCACATAATACTTCTGGCAGGAGCTATGGTTGCAAAACCCTTGCGGAAAGGAATTTCTTTGCTGGAGTCCGGCATTCAATCGATTCACGGCCCCGAGAAAATCTTTTATAGAATTTCAGATAGTAAGCGAACCTCACAATTCACTGCCGCCGCAGAATCTTTACTCCGGCGCTGGGAGTTTGTCGGAATAGGCTTTTTTATCTTTTTCTTAACTTTGTTCTTCTTCCTCAGATAATTATAAAGATGAAGCAAACTGATATTAAAGAACTGAAAACAAGTACACTTCTCAAATGCTTTCTTCTGCGATTTGTTATATTCGCGGGAGGTTGGCTGGTATTATTAGGAGAACTTCAACTCAGCGATATTTGGTTCGTTATTCTTTTTGTAGCCATTACCGCAGCTATTAGTATGTATACTGTCCCTCCCGGGCAATGGGTTTTCCGCCCCCTGGCAGTTGCCCGGTTTTTTCCTTTTTTTCTCATAACAGCCTTGCGGGGAGGTTGGGATGTGGCCCGGCGCGTCTTTTTGCGAACTGTTCCCATTGACCCTGATTTTATAACCATTGAAAAAGACCGGGATCCGCGAAAAACCCTGATTCTTGTCTGGATCATAAGCCTGCTTCCGGGTACAGCCAGTACCGTCATCACCGAGGAAACAATAATTGTTCATGTTCTCGACAAAAAACTTCCTGTAGAACTGGAGATACAAGAATTAAAAAGGCGGATCGATGAAATTTTAGTAGTAAACAGTTTCTGAATTTTTTCCTCCCGCGACGGGGTTATTTCTATTTAAAAATCTAACGGTCTGTTGGTACATAAATGAGCATATTGGCATATGCAAATACTAATACTAATACCCATGCAGATTAAGAGCATTTCCATCAACCCGGGTCGCTCTTTTCCCCATTTTTTTCTGAATGATCTTAAAATGATGCTCATCTTCGGGTGAAACAAAGGCAATGGCGTTACCTTTTGATTCTGCGCGGCCTGTTCGTCCTATCCGGTGTACATAGTCTTTGGGCGACCGGGGCAATTCGTAATTAATAACATAAGGCAAAAACTCAATGTCAATGCCCCGTGCCATTAAGTCAGTTGCCACCAGCACTTTCAGACTTCCTTCTTTAAACATGCGCAGAAGGGTAGTCCGGTTTCCCTGACTCTTTTTGCTGTGTATGGCTTCGGCCTCGATGCCGTTTGCCTGTAATTTTACTACCACGGCATCTGCACGGTGTACTGACGATGTAAATACCAATACCTGTTGCATATTTTCCTTTTTGATGAGATATCGCAACAACGGCCCCTTTTTTTCTTCGGAAATGTAATAGGCAGTTTGTTCTATTAAATCAAGATTTGCTTTTTCTTCTTCTGCTTTAATTACAACCGGCTTGCGAAGCAATTTTTCCTGGAACGTACTCAAATCCTCGCTCAGGGTTGCAGAAAACAAAAGTGTTTGCCGTTTTGCCGGTAACAAACCAAGGATTTTGGTCATTTCTTCTTTAAAACCAAGGTTGAGCATTTTATCAGCCTCGTCAAGCACCAATATTTCTACATCCGACAATGAGGTGGCTTTTGAAGAAATCAAATCCAAAAGCCTTCCCGGAGTGGCAACCAAAATATTCACCCCCTGCAGATCGATCATCTGGGGGTTAATGGAAACGCCGCCATAAACTGCCAGACTTTTGGTTTTAACAGACAAATATTTACCGAGAGTATTGAAAACAGTGTTGATCTGAACAGCAAGTTCGCGGGTAGGAACCATCACCAGTGCTTTTACATGACGGTTTTTGATGGGACGTGTTTTTTTCTCAAAATGTTCCAGAACGGGTAATACAAAACCGGCCGTTTTACCAGAGCCTGTTCGTGCAATGCCCAAAATATCTTGCCCGTTCAAAATCGCCGGGATTGCTTCTTTTTGTATGGGATAAGGGGTGGTATATTTTTGTTCGGCCACAGCTTTTAATAAAGCCGGTGATAATCCAAGTGAAGAAAATGACATAAATAGCGAGTTGATAAATAATGATTGATTCGTGTGCAAAGATACGGTGAAAAGATCATCTATATAAAACTTTACCTCTTTTTAATCGTATCTTTGCGGAATATCAAAAGGACATATTTTAGCGTTATTTATTTTTTCCCGTAACAAACCAGCCTTTGATAAATCGCTCTCTTTGTTGGCTTTCGTATATCAGGCCCTTCATTAAAGCAATATTATTATGCATAAAAAATAGTTCGTTAAACTTTTTAATGGCTTGAAATTTAATTGTTTAAAATTAACGGGTTGTTTCTATAAATAAGCATATTAACAATATTAAATGATTCAGCTTAAATCTTACATCTAAAAATCTAACGGTCTTTTTCCTAAAGGTAATTGCTGCAAATAAAGATAAATCCGAAATACAAACATCAATCAATTTATATAAAATGTCCCATTCTTCTATACTTTCCCGTTTCAATATTGATGCTCTGAATGATATGCAGCATGAAATGCTTGCTGTGATCCAAAAGCCAAACGATGTGGTATTAATTTCGCCCACAGGTTCGGGTAAAACCATCGGATTTCTTTTGCCCGTATTGCAACTATTATCGGCCGATAAACCCGGCGTTCAGGTTTTAATACTGGTGCCATCCCGGGAGCTGGCCATACAACTGGAACAGGTCTTTAAGCAAATGGGAACAGCCCATAAAATTAGTTGCTGCTATGGGGGGCATTCTGTACGTATAGAAAAAAACAATTTTCAGCAGTCACCCGCTATTTTGGTTGGCACTCCCGGAAGAGTAGCGCATCACCTGCGTCGTGAAAACCTGGTGCTGGAGGATACTGCAACAGTCATTTTAGATGAGTTTGATAAATCCTTAGAGCTTGGTTTTACCAGCGAGATCGAACACGTCCTGAAACAATGCAAAGGGGTTAAAAAACGAATTCTTACCTCGGCAACTCCATTAAAAGAAATTCCTGCCTTTGTTGGTGTTAATAATCTAATAGAACTGAATTATTCTGCACGACAATTGGCATCAAAATCGGAGTTGATTATGAAATCGGTGAATGTGCCTGGCGATGATAAGCTGCATGCACTTATGCTTTTGCTCGGTCATATCGATGTCCGATCAACGCTTGTGTTTTGCAATCATCGTGATGCTGTAACCCGGATATCACAACAACTGACAATTAATGGTGTAGAGCATGGTTTTTATCATGGAGGTCTGGATCAGAC
>JBEPWN010000393.1:0-3229 GCA_041642395.1 Marinilabilia sp.
CGAACATTAAAGGGAACGGTTACGGATAATCAGGGACTTCCTCTTCCCGGAGTGACTGTTACTATTAAGGGAACGACCGACGGAACTATTACTGACACGAATGGAGAATTTAGTTTGACGGTAAATGAAGATGACAGAGTTTTGGTTTTTTCCTTTATCGGAATGAAGGATAAACAGGTCCAAATTGGTGACAATTTGAGATTTGATATTCAAATGCAAGAAGAAATCCTTGGGTTGGATGAAGTTGTTGTTGTTGGATATGGTAGTATGAAAAAGAGTGACCTGACAGGGAGTGTTGCTTCTGTTAACATTGAAGAAATTGTTGAGTCGCAGTCGTCAGCAAATTTCGAAAATATGCTTCAGGGTAAAGTTGCCGGAGTCAAGATTATTAATAGTGGTAACGACAATCCAGCAGGTGGTTCAACTGTTCGCATCAGAGGGTTAAGTTCCATTAGTGGTTCTAATTCTCCTTTGGTTGTCTTAGATGGTATCCCTGTAGGTGAAGCCGGTTCCTTGAGAAATATCAATCCTGCAATGATTGAGTCTATTGAGGTTTTGAAAGATGCTTCTTCCACAGCTATTTATGGATCCCGGGGTGCCAATGGTGTTATTATGGTTACTACAAAACAGGGGAAGGTGGGTGAATCTCAAGTATACGTAAATCATAAAACCAATCTTGGTTTTTTTAGTGATGAGCTTGATTATTGGAAAGATCCTGTTCGCATGATGGAGCTTAGCAATGAAAGCTTTGTTAATGCTGAAATTGAGCCTATATATATCGGACAGCCTGACCCAACCAATGGTGTATATTATCCAAGTGTTTCCGAAGTTGAAAGCGGTGCATGGCCATATCAAACTGTTTGGGAAGATTTTATTTTCAGAAAACCATCTTTAACCAATGAAACAAGTGTTGGTGTTCAGGGAGGTACAGAAACAAACAGGTACAATGTAACAGCTACCTATTTTGACGGTGAAGGGATGAGAATTGGTGATGATTATGAAAAGATTACCATTGATATGAATTATGAGAATAAGGTAACCGATTTTTTCACGGTTCAAACGCGGGCCGGTTTCTTTTCTGACGATCGAAATCATGTTGCTCCGGGCGGCTATGGACGGAATCCGTTGTTCCCTGTTATGAGTGGCGATGGAACACCATTTAAACTTTATTCTACTGATTATGGTAATCCGGTCGGAATAAGAGAGAATGTTACCAACAAAACTGAAAGTCTTAGTGGTTACGCTACAATGCAATTTAATGTGGATATTACAAGTGCATTAAATTTGGTGCTACGCGGAGATGTAAGAGGCAATTATGCTGATAATAATACTTTTAATCCTGTGGTATGGACTGAAGAAGGAGATAAATGGAAAAATAGGGCATCACACACCCGTCAGTCATGGCAAGATATTTTATTTGACGGTTTTCTTACTTATACGAAAACATTAGCGCAAGATCATAATGTATCCGCGATGGTTGGGGCAAATTCAGATCAGTCAAAATACAGGTATCTGCAGGGAGCTGGAACTGATTACCCGAGTACAACCCTTCAGGATGAAAACCTGGGTGCAGGTAATGAAATGGATGTAGCAAATGGTGTAAGTGAAGAGGCTTTACTCTCTGGATTTACCAGATTGAACTACAACTATAAAAGTAAGTATTATGCCACCTTCACAGCAAGAGCTGATGGAAGTTCCAAATTTGGAGATAATAATAAATGGGGATATTTCCCTTCCGGAGCTGTTAGTTGGAGACTTTCTGAAGAGGATTTTATACAAAACACTAATTTCTTCAGTGATTTAAAACTTCGGGCAAGTTATGGTATCTCAGGTAATCAGGGTATTTCGCCTTATCAAACCAATACCGTTTACGGATGGAATTGGCATGCTTATCAGGGAGAAGATATAAAAGTGTATGGTCCTGGTACCCAAGTAGGTCTCGAAGGTGTCGGTGGCAGATATATTATGTGGGGAGGAATTGGTAATGCAGATTTGAAATGGGAAAAAACAGCCCAATGGAATCTTGGTCTTGATGTTAGTGTTTTTGATAATAGGTTGAATCTTACACTTGATACTTATCAGAAAAATACAACTGATTTGCTCCGGCAGCAGTTTCTTGCTCCGAATTCCGGTTTTGACAGAATGTGGACAAATAGTGGTGAGATAGAAAATAAAGGTTTTGAGATGTCGCTTAATGGACGTATTATTGAATCTCCTGTTTGGCAGCTGAATAGTGGAATCATCTTTAGTATGAACCGGAATGAGGTGTTGAATCTTGGTGATGCTAATGCATCCGGGTTGATAACAGATCCGAATGGACTAATGTATGAACCTTTTAGATCCATGCAAGGTGGTACTTTTCTCGAAAGTTATTACGGGATTTTAGCAATCGGTGAGCCCATGGGGGTCTTTTATGGATACGAAGTAGACGGGATTATTCAGGAAATGCCGAACGATCCCGTGAAACTAACTCAGCCAGGCGAATTTAATTATGTAGGGTTAAACGAAGATGGAACATTAAGTCCTGACAATAGAACAATTATAGGTGATCCAAATCCTGACTTCACGGGTAGTTTTAATATCTCTCTGTCACATAATAGTGGGTTTGACCTGTCGATGCAGTTATATACAGTTTATGGTAATGATATAATATCCAGGACCAAATTAAACAGAACTGATTTACAGGAAGAACGATGGACATGGGAAAATCCAAGTGAAACGCGCCCAAGTCTCAGGGCTGACAGAAATTATTACTTTTCTGATTGGTTTGTTGAAGATGGTAGTTTCCTTAGGTTACAAAACCTGACTGTTGGCTACAACTTACCAAACATTTCTTTCATGGAATCAGCCCGCATTTATGCGACGGGATCTAACTTGTTTACAATTACTAACAGCACGCAATATGATCCTGAAATTTCTGAAAATGGTTTGGGTGATGCTGCATACCCGAGAGTTGCCAATGTTACAATGGGTGTTCAATTGAAGTTTTAATCCTTGAAATAGTTTAAGCGATGAAAAAGATATTATTATTTTGTTTTATTATAACTGCCGGTACACTCTTTACTTCTTGTGAAGATTTACTGGAAGAGAATCAAAAGGGAGTTTTTACAGAAGATTCTTTTTATGATTCGGAAGAAAATGCTGTCAGGGCATTACTCTATGCCTATGCCCCTCAAAAAAATATTGAATACGCTCAAAGATTCCAGTTCAATCTGATGGATCTGCCAAC
>JBEPWN010000394.1:0-3201 GCA_041642395.1 Marinilabilia sp.
GGATCCATTTTGCCCCCAGCACCCATTGAGGAAATTAACCGCTGATGATTTTCCATCGCCGCAGCAATCAAAAGAACTTTTGGAGTGAGCGAGTCGATGGCATCCACCACATAACTGAATGGTTGTTTGAGCAATTCCCCAAAATCTTCACCAGAGAGAAATGCATCGATGGGATGAAGAATAATTTCAGGATTGATGGCTTTCAACCGCTGCACCATCACATCAGTTTTTCGCATGCCCTCCGTAGAAGAAAGCGCAGGAAGCTGCCGGTTGCGATTAGAAGGGTGCACCTCGTCACCGTCAATAATGGTCATTTCACCAACACCTGCCCTGGCAATCATTTCGGCACACCACGATCCCACACCTCCCATTCCCACGATCAACACATGTGCCTTTTTCAGTTTCTCCAGATTCTCTCCGCCTATCAATAACTCTGTACGTTCCTGCCACTCCATGCAATCACTCAAAAATGGTTTTAAAATTACGATCAATGATTTCCTTTAATTCTTCTTCACTTATTCCCCTGATCTCAGCAGCTTTTAAATACAAAGAGGTTATTGTTTTATTTGTGTGGTCGGTTTCCAGAAAAAACCGGTCGGCCGGCATTTCTTTTAGTGATTCAGACACCTTTTTATTCAAATAAAATATTTTCGGCCCGAATGACAAATAAAAACCTGCATCAATCAATTGACCCATTTCCTGTGGATTACCACTATAACCATGCAGTATCCAGGGCTGCAAAGGTGACATATTTTTTCTCAATCGCAATATTTCATTGTTGGATTTTACGGAGTGAATAATCAATGGCTTCTTAACTTTCTCTGAGATGCCGACCTGCTGGCAGAATATCTCTTCCTGCAGGCCCGGGGCAGGTCCGCGAACTTTATCGATACCCGCTTCACCAATGGCCAATACTCTGTCATCTGCAGCTGCCTTCTCAACCGATTTCAGTAACATTTTTATGTCATGTCCATGTGTGTACCACGGATGTACGCCATATGACAGCCACATGCCGTCCACACATTCCTGCAAAGGCTCGGGTGCCACACAACTAATAATTACTGTAGTTTCCGTGATATCCTCAGGAATGGTATGACTATGAAAATTGATGTACCTCATGTAATTACAATAGATCGTTAGATATTTAGATATAAGATTTAAGTAGAATCGTATCCCGAAGCTTCAGGATTGATAATCTGTTTATTAATAGAAACAATCCAGGATTATTAACCAATTAAAGATCAAATCATTACAAAATTTAACCGGACTATTGGTTGAATTATATTTTCGCACTAAGATCCAGATTTCAGTGAATTTTAAGCATCTAAATTTATTAACCTGCCATGTTTTTCTGTTATAATCAAGCAAAAAACTCCAGACAACTGGTTTTTATTTGGCCATTACCTGTGTTCTCTTTCCGGGGACCCGTGCCCTGATCCTGTAATTATACATGGCCTCACAGGTTACCGGTGGCAAATAGAATTCCCCGGGGAAAGCAGCATGCACCACAACAACAAATTCTTTACTCCTTCCGGAAGCAAGATTGAAATAGGACAAAACCCTGTCGTCGCGAATGTCACGATAATCAGGCAAATCGCGTTCATGGGCATTGGAACTTTCCATCCGCATATTCCGGATCTCCCACCCTGACGGAACCATCTGGGTAAGTGCAAGATTTTTTGCACCACCTGCGGTTCCGGGATTGCTAACCTTTACAATATATTTGAAATCGGTTCCCTGCTCAATCTCATCAGATGAAAGTGGTTGATTATCCATACCCAAAAAGCGGGTTTCGATTTTCAGATTTTCTGAAAGCCGTGTTGAGTCAATCCCCGAAGGAGTGCCATTCATCACCAGCGTGGCATACAACTCATTTCCTGTTTGGTTGGTAATACTTATTTCACCATGATCTTCCGTTCCGGGATCAAGTTCAGTTTGGAAAATGGGCTTATCTGATCCAACTGTTGCCTTTTTCTTATTGTTTATTGCATAAGTAAATTTTAATGTGCCATCCACGTCTTCCCCACCAACAAAATTCACAATACTCATTAATGTCCATGCAGTGGTTTGGGTGCTGTACCACTGTCGTGTATTCAATTTTTCGGCAGCCTCTCGTATCAGTGGCATGGCCGTTTCCCTGCGGTTGATCAGGTTGAGAGTATTGATCAGAATGGCCTGGTCGCGTAATGACGAACCATAAGTTCCCGACTGCACATTCACATCAGCCGAATCAGCCATATCGTCCATCAATTCGGAAGCCACTTCATGCATTCCCGAAAGGGCATAAGCTGATGCCAATAACCAGCGGGCCTGCACGACCAGCCTTGATTGCTGCCGAAGACGATTCATCGCACTGGTGACAGGATCGCCTGCCAGTGCAAGCGTATATAAGCGATAAGCTTGTAACATTTGCTCAGAGGTATAAGCATTGGTTTCTGGTCGAGGCACCCAGGCTTTCGCTCTTTCCTTCTGTGAAGCCAGCCAGTCCGATTTCAGGGAAGGCCGAACCTGATAACCGTTATTTCCGGCTTCGAGCATGAAATGACCTGCATAACTTGATCCCCAGTCATTGGTCTGCGATTGACCCGGCCAGTATGCAAATCCGCCATCAGGTGTTTGATACGATCCCAACCGCCGTAATACACTTATGATATTATCGCGCATTTTAGCTTTCTGAGTATTATCCAGATCCACGACCTTATCAACATAAAGCTGGGGAAATCCTGCTGAAATAATTTGCTCAATACAACCATGAGGATAAGTCAGTAAATAATTAAGCCGGCCTGTCAGATCCATCGGTGGAATGGCGCTCAATTCAAGCAGCAATGTATTTGTACCCTGAATGCCGGGCAATGTATATTCCAGCATACCATCAGACCTCCCTTTCAATATTGATGAAACCGTCCGTGTAACCATTGGATTAGGCATTCGCACTTCCAAGTTGGTGGTCAGTTTGGATTCCTGTCCCTTGGCAACAGCTTTAACCGTTATCTGAGAAGGCCCGGTTAGTTTATTGGTTTCAATTTCAAAATAAACATTTTTTTCTCCGGGCTCGTCAAAGGAAACTTTCTGTTCCAAACTGCCCGCAATAGAGTAATGTTTACTTGCAATAAGCGAAACAGTGACATTCCGGATATTTTCTTCGGTTACGAAAACAGTAACCGGTAAAGAGAACCTCTCTTCAGGACTCATCATCTTTGG
>JBEPWN010000395.1:0-3193 GCA_041642395.1 Marinilabilia sp.
ATTGCTGATTACAATGAGGAACTTGATGAGATCAGGAAGGAACAACTAGGTCAAACCAATGATTTGCTTAAAAATACCAATCTATATAAGTTTGATTCGTTTTCACGCCAAATTCTGAAAGACCGCTTTTCGCTGGCACGTTTACGTGATTTTATTCAGTTTATTCAAAATACAGCTTCACCGGAAAAAAGACAGAAGCAAAACGAAGAACTGATTAACACGTTTGAAGGACGGATTAAAAAGTATTTTTATTCTGATACCCCCGCTGTACAAATTGTAACCATTCTTGAAGGAGGAGGTCGCAATCAAATACGTACTTATGGTGATTACCTGCTGCAGAGGAAAAATAAACCTCTCGACAAGAAAATTCTTGATCGTTGTAAGACCATTATAAATTTTATTCCTGATAACTATAAGCGAACACTCCACAATCATTTTCACAAAAATTTCGGGGTCAATCTTTTCCTTGAAAAATATCAGAAATATATTGCAAAAGTCGATAATGAGTCTGACAACAAAGGACGGTTTCGCAATGTGTTGATAGATCTTGGTGTCTACAAAGATTTTGAAAAATTCAGCGATGAAGAACAAAAGATTATTAAAGAATTTGTAAGCGATCTTGCAAATCTTGATAAAACTTCAATTGCCGATGATGTACAGATGATTATCCGGGATCTTCTGTTTTACCGCGATCGTACTCCCAAACCTTATATCATTTATAATAAGGAATTGGCCTGGGAATATACCGATTTGTTTTCGGACGATAAATTTTATATCAATCCTTTTGATATTGAGATTGAAAATCTTGATAACCAAAGGGTCGATTATGAGCGTATTTTAACCAAGCTTTCCCGTATAAAAAATACGTTGCAGCTTTTTGATGCCAGCGGCAATATTTGGGATCGTTTTTGTGAAAATGTGACCATTATTATCAATGATCCTTCAAATCCTACTGGTTATAGCGATTTCAACCGCGAAAACCTGATTGAATTCCTCAAGTTTATCAACAACAGCAAAATTACCCTGTTGCTTGATGAAGCTTATACCGATAGTGTTAAAGTGAAAGAGGAGATGATGCCTAAGTGGCGTTCAATTTCCAGGTATATTTTCAATAACGAAAACGTTTATTCTAAAATACAGGCTGTTTCATCTCTTTCCACCACCAAAAATCTGGCCGGGTCGGGAGATCGTTTGGGCGCACTTGTTGCCACATCAGCCATGAAGAATGTTATTGAGTATGCCAGAAGCCGGAATAAGTCGGTTCGTGGTAACAGCAGTTCTCTTTATTTCCTGAATACTGTTCTTGAGGTGGGTATCAAGTCCAAAATTCTTAAAGACAGAGTAGAATCGAAGTTGCCCAAGGATGCATCCAGAAGCCGGATCGTAAAATATATCGAAGACTTTGTGGTGGAGATGGTCAGTGATGACGGAAAAAAGAAGACTGTTTCAGGGGATCCGGTCAGGACAGTGTTTGAAGGCAGCCCCATGCATCTTTACCTTCTGGATGAACTGGTATCGCTGGCTAAACTTGACATACTCGATTTACCTGATGATTTCAAATACAAAGATGTTCCTTTTTATGTTTATTACAGCGGCCAACTTGTTAATGGATTGAACCGTTTCCGGGTGAATAAAAATTTCAGAACTGAGTCGAATCTCAGACTGAATACTGCCATGAAAATTGCGGAAGAGGTGATAAAAGATCTTGATGTGGAGGATGTTTCCGTCATCAGATCAGATGGCTCTTATCTTTTCAATTTCCTTTTTGAGAATTTTGGCAATTTTAATGAACTGGAAACATTCACTCAGAAGGTGGCAGTGCATCGTGGAATATCTGCTTTGCCCTATCGCACCGGTGTTGTGCGTTTTTCTCTGGGTGGATACATCGAAGGAACATCAAAGAGTTACGAGATTTTTGAAAAAGAAATCCGCTCAGCATTTACTTTATTCCTCTCTTACTGGAAATTGTATCAATCTGCCATAAAAGAAGGTTCGATTGGTAAGGTGAGCCAGTTCATGGACAGTATTCTCAACCCGAATGAGAATACTGACTTTTTAAATGCTGTTTTTGAGGATTATGAAATGGTTCGTGATCTCAAAAAGAAAATTAATCAGTCTTTGCGCATCAACGAAAACCGTTCACTATATCATGCATCGCCTCAGGTAAGTGGTGTTTCTATCACCACCATTGGTGATTCAAAGAATTCGGTAATCGAATTTCAGGGAGATGTTGGTGATTGCAGGGATGTGGAAGAGTTCATCCGGAGCCGGGCATTTACTAAAATCTATGAGAATCTTTTACCACAGATTTACAAGAATATTCCCCAGTTACGCAATCTGAATTTTAATATTGTTGCTTCGCGATTCAGCAAGGCTACTATTTTGAAATTTATTAATAATAAAAAAACTTTTCACCCCAATCATTTTGTTCTGGACGATCCGGAAGAGAAAAATATTATGCGCGAAATTCTGATAGAACTCGAGCGCCTTCTATTTTCAGATACCAAAATGAAAGTGCTGACACTTCAGGCAAGTGGCGATTATTATATGGACGTGGCTCGCCTGGAAGGTGTGAATGTTGTTTTGAAAAAGCACATTCAGGAGATACTGTTGCATTTCAATCTTCCCTTTGATCAGGCAACTATTGAACCCAGCCGGCGTGAGATCATATCTATAGCGTGCGATCTTTTTGAAGAGGTGACCGGATTAAAAGTTCAGTCCATTGATCTTGAGCGTTATGTGAGTCATTTTATTGAAAATTTGCGTCAGGATGCAGAATTTTCTGCCATTGGTATTTCAGGTCGCAGTCTCGGGTTTATTGCTGATGTGGTAAAACGCAGAGTTTTCAGTAGCGGCCTTTCTGTCAGCGATCAAATATCTTATCTTTATCTATTAAAAAATGACAATAGCTTTTTTAATCAGATAACGTCCAAATTGAAATTCCTGCAAGTCCGTATTGATAATACCGACGATGCCGACCTTAAGATTATTACGGAAAATATTCTAACCGATATTTTGCCTCAGGAAGTGGATGATATTATGAATTATATCATCAGGAAAAAAGATATCAAGGTGGATGAAACACGCCTGAATGAAGTGACCCATAAGGTGGTCGGCTTCCTGGTATTGTTGCAGAATCTTTCCAAAGGGACTGATTTTTATCACAAATACACGCACACTCTTATCAAAGTGC
>JBEPWN010000396.1:0-3189 GCA_041642395.1 Marinilabilia sp.
CTGCTACCATATTGCGGATCCTGATTTTCCTGTCCGGGAACAAACGTCCAGAACGGAAGGCCTGAACTAACCAAAACCAGATTGCCATTATGAGGATAACAATAAACCAGTCCCAGGCTATCATCTGAAGCGCTAAGATGCATGGGCAGCTTATCACTCAGTTCGGAAATAACACTGTTGGTTTCTTTGGTACCAAAAAGTACCATATTGGAATTAAGCATGTCATCATCACTAACCTGCCTGTCGGCGATAACACGGGGATTTACGGTACTTCTTTGTTCAAAATATCCTCCAAATGAAACAGAAAAATCAGCTGCCTCACCGGCAACGACTTTTCGTTGCCTGATCTCTTCATCCCCGGAAGCATTCTGTGTACCATAAACATATACATGCCGGTCGGTGACCACCTCATACATTGGTCCTTCCAGCCCTTGTTTTTTAGCCACAACAGGAGCAATGTATCTGCCGGTTTCCCACTTACCATTCACTTTCATGAAAGAGTGATTAAATCGTGGCAAACTGTTTATCTGTTGTCCGTCAATAGTGATTGACAGCAATTTTGAAGACTCAAACTGGTTATGCCCCTTCAAATTCAGTGTAAAAGCATCCAGATTGTCGGTTTTTACCACCAGATTGTTTGTTTTAATAAATTCTGCATCAATACGGGCAAGCGTTCCCGGAGTAAGTTTATCAATGCAAACATAATATGCCGATTGATATTTGTACCACCGGGTAGAATACCGTACTCTCTGCGGAAAAGGGTTGCGCTCTATTCCATCAAACCATTTGAAAATATCACCATTGGCATAAGCATTGGTCCATGAATCGTGCTGAACTCCCGGATATTCGGAGTATTCAACCATCGTTCCCATATTTCGAAGTTCGTCTACGATGCGGCGCGTCCCTTCCGGTTTCACAACCGGATCGGCACCACCCTGATGCACAGATACAGGAAGGTTGAGTGCATTTTCCGTCAAATCAAAGTATTCTTCAGGCGGAGCCGGACAAACAGGGGCTATAGCGGCAAATAAGTCCGGTCGCGACAGACCAATAAATAAAGTACCTCCGCCACCCATTGAAAGGCCGGTGAGAAAGATACGATTTTCATTAATATTAAAATCCTCCCTGCATTTATCGATCACCTGCATCACATCGTTCTCGGGAATACCCACATATCCCATTGTGCCTCTGGCAAAGGGTGCCACAACAATATATTCAACATCATCCCATTCAGGAAAATAGCGTGATGCTTCAGCATCACTTTCCCCCGGAAGATTGGTTTTTCCAAAAACTCTCTTAAGCGCCAGACGATGATTCGACATGGCTCCATGCAACATTACAACAAGCGGATAGGTTTTACCGGGATCAAAATCATCGGGCAGATAGAGGGCATATGGCTGCTCAGAATCGTCGATCTCCGAGAAAAAAGTTTCAACCTGCGGACCGGATTGATAATATTGAGCAGAAGAATTCACCATTGCAAAAGCAATTAGAAGAAATGATAATAACAGCTTTTTTGATAACATATTTGAAGGAATTTAATATTTTTTAAAAATAACTAAATTTTTGTTTTTAATCAATTTTAGGGGTTAGCCCAAACCGATCAATAATCAGTTATCAATGATCAATAAGCAATGATTAGTTAAATGTGATTCAGTTACAGACTCTAAGTTACAGGAAGGTACGAAGCAATAGCCTGTCAGGACATCAATTCGCGTTAATCCATGAAATTCGCGGACAAACAACAGTTGCGCAGCAACAAGGCCTTCCCGCACCCCCTAACCCCCTTGAAGGGGTACCCCAGCCCGCAAGAAACTAATAACTTATGGACTCTGCATACAAAAAACAGTTGCGAAGCAACTAAGCCAATGATCAATGATCAGTAAAATTTGATGATCAATTATAAACTCTAAGTTCCAGGAAGTTGTGAAGCAACAGCCCAAATGTCAAAATTTGTATTCATCTGTGCAATCGGTGGACAACAAGCCCTTCCAGCTCTACCCTTTCAATTTCAGGATTTCCTCAACAATATCCTCGGTAGGCTTAAATCCGCAATCATAAATGGGTACCTGAGCGGCAATATCAAGCACCCGGTCCAGATGGCGTCCGGTCATTTCCTTGTCGTAAAAATGCTGAATGCCATTTGCCATAAACCGCATGGCAGCATTGGCCCCGGAAAGCCTCCTGATTTCATTGACGGGAGATTGTCGCAGAAGAAAAATTTCATTGAGCGGAACCATTGCAGGTTTCTGTGCATAATAAGGCATGGGAGTATTAAAGATATGCCACTTGTCTCCTGTCTTATGCAGCCACAAACGGTCGTCGTTGATCACCTCAGCACCTGCATTTTCCCACAAGCCGGCCATGGTACTTTTTCCGGTACCTGAAACCGCAGTAAAGAGACGGCCTGTGCCCTGGTCGCTGACTCCGGAGGAATGAATAAGAACATCGTTGTGATGGTGGGACAGAACTACCATGAGAATAGACCCATAGGGCTGAAAAAGGGGATCAATTGAAATGGTTGAGCCGTATTCTTTAGGAACGAGTGTGGTTTGAATGGTATGATCCTGAAAATCGATAACACAAAAGGCCTCGGAGAATTGCAGGTCTTCAAAAAAAGTGATGTGAATTCCTGATTGTTTGCCTTTTCTTAATATTTGCCAACGGTATGGAATTTCGGCACCTTCGAATGATTCGCCTGAGAGCACACCGGAAAGTTGATGCTCCGGAACAATATCGCCCAAAAAGAATGTGCAATGATAAGTAACTTCACTGGCAGTAAGCTTTGTCGTATAAAGAGAAGTACCGAAGGGTTGTAACCTGATATCAGATGGCGGTGAGAGAAATTCAAGATTTATGCCGGGGAGGTAAAACACCATATCGCAAAGAGAATTTTTATATTTTTTGTTTACCTGATAAAATCAATAGACCTGTAGATTTTTAAATATTCGATTTAAGCTGAATCATATAATACAATAGATCGTTATATTTTCAGATGTTAGATGAATTGTATAAAATTGAAAAACAAATACTTAACACCCCAATTGATTTACGCTTAAGCCAATTAACTGTCAATTAATTACAACAGACTATTGACAATCTGTTTACTGATACAAACAACCTCCAGGTTTTAAACTATTAAACCTCAAACCATTACAGAATTTTAACAAACTATTGATAACATTATTC
>JBEPWN010000397.1:0-3169 GCA_041642395.1 Marinilabilia sp.
TTTTTTTCTATGGAACGAGTTGCAGGAAAACACCGTTAAAGAATTCATGATTTTAGAAATCTGTCAAATCTGGTTTTAAATTGGCAAATTCTTCAGGTATCAAAGGATTTTCCAATATAAAAATTCTGCGTTGATCCAGATTTAACTCTTCCACAATATTCGCATAATAGGAGTTAAATATGTCGTCGAGGGCGCCCGATTCCTCAATATCTTGAAGTCCCTGCTCAATCCTCTTGGCAAAATCTGGAATCCCGGGATTAATATAAAACACAAGGGGGAATGGATAGAAGAGCATATTGTCAGGTTCTATAATCAGTCCCTGATGTTTTGATGCACGATTTTCGAAAACACTAAGCACTTCATTGGCTCCGTAAGCACTGTAATCAAAAAGACCAGACTCCAGCCGCTCAAAAATATCATCAAAATCGCCATCTTCAACAACTTCGTATCCATTATGTCTGAAAATCGTGGCGTCACTCCATGTTGATGGAATCCCATGTTTTAATTGCCGGAGATCATCAGCACCGGTAATGGAATTAAATACCAGTGAATCCTCTGCCCTTATTATGGGAATCCGGTATCCAAGTAAATTTTTTGTTAAAGGTTTGGAAATGGCGATCATATCCCCATCTTCAAATTTTTGATTGCCAGCGATGGTCACAAAAAGATCGTGATTCTTTTCTGTGAAAACTAAAGACTCCTCGTTACCCGGATATTCTACAATGCTCTCCTTTATTTTCCATGGGCCAAAATCTGATTCTGTAGAGGCCAAAACAGCTTTTAAAACCTCAAGTTCATAATCTTGTCTCACAGCTGACCGGTTCCCGTTCCAAAAATCAACAATCGTTGTATCTGATTTAGCTGATTTCTTTTCCTGTTGATTTTTCTTTGTTTTGTTAAACGAACAGGATCCCAATATAGCTGAGATCAAAAAAAGATAAAGTAATATGCGCATTATTTCCTGGTTTAGTTTCTGAAGATAACAGAATTTAGAATATACATACACTGCAATTCCATACGATACATTACTGTAAAATTAGTGATTACTCCGGGGATTCCATAACTAAAACTGCAATTACTCTTCCGGTCCAAATCTTCACCAACATTTATTTCCCGGGAATCCTCAAATTTATTGTAGTCTGTGGTACTTTCAATTTGTTTTTGGTACTTAAAATTAATCCGGAAATGGTGATTTTGCGGGTAATATATAGTTGTCATCGGGTGCCTTTGGCTAAGCTCAGTCATCAGAATTCCTTTAATTTATAGGAGTCCGAGGGTTGAGCGTAGCCGAAACCCGTTTTTTGATTGGGGTTTCCCCGTTTGTTGAGCGCAGTCGAATGATTAAACAGCACAAAAAAATTTCCGGAGATTCAGAGAAGATAAATCCACATAGAAACATAGAACCGTATAGAGTTTGCTTTATTATTTTATTTTTTACCTTCAATTCTTCTTTCTTTCTTGACTTAGGACTGTTGATCCCGTAACTTGATCTTGTAAAATGGAGAGGTGATGTGCTTTAATTTAATTATTTGCAAATAAATTTGGCGTCCCGACTGTTTTAAAGCAAACAGTTTCTTGTTTTTTTAAGATCTGATTTCTATTTCTTCCTGATTCGTCACCCAAGGGTGTATTAATTTGCTGGCCATGCGGTTAAATATTGCCGTGAACTAATGAAAAGGAGTCAAATCCGTATCATTGAAGTGTATCATGTGGTTAATGACTTCTATTTACTTCCGTATTTGTGGAAATGTCTTCGGCGTTTCTTTTGCAATTCAGTTAAATGATTAATTATGAAAAAAAAAATTCTTTTGGCATTAGCGTTTCTTTGTATGGGGTGGGCAGTAGGTCAGGATCTTGAAGATTATCTTTCAAAGTACACACAAGACAATGGCCGAAAATACCTGCAACCCTTTGCTGATGCTTTCTCTGCAGATCTAAACAGCGGTTTGTACCATCAGGCGCTTATTAAGAAAAAAGGATTCCAGCTTTACATAGGTGTAGTGGGGCAGGTGGCTGTGGTTCCGGACGATCAGAAGTACTTCGGGGCTTATACCGAAAGTAATCTGTATCCTTCCGAAGGCCCTCATAAAGTCCCGACGGTTTTTGGCCCCAAAGATCCTGTCGTTATCCCTGTTGAAGCCAGTGGAGGGCTGCTTGATTATGCTTTTCCGGCAGGGTTTAATGTTGACTACATGCCTTTGGCTACTCCGCAACTTACCATTGGGTCGCTTTTGGGGTCCGATGTTACAGTCCGTTTCATTACGGTTGATCTGGAAGATTTAGGTAATCTGGATCTTTTCGGTTGGGGCATCCGGCACAACCTCAATCAATATTTAACTTTCCTGCCTGTTGATGTGGCTGTTGGCTATTATAGTCAGTCTTTTAAAATCGGTGATTATATGGATGCCAATGCCAGCCTGCTTAGTCTTCAGGGAAGTTACTCCATACCTGTAATTACTTTTTACGGTGGGCTGGGTTTGGAAAACAGCAGTATGGATGTGCAATATACTTATACTGGCGAAGGTGATTTGCCTGGCAGCCAGACAGAAGAAGCCATTAAGTTTGACCTGGAAGGTGCCAATAGCCTGCGTTTTACAATGGGACTCACGGTTAATCTTGGCCCTTTGAAAATCAACGGCGATTATAATATTGCCAAACAAAATACTTTTTCTGCCGGTGTAGGTATTGGAATTAACTAAAAATATAAATAAGCCATGATTAATAAATTTATATCCATAATGATAATTCTTCTTCTGGTCATAAGTTGCGATGAAGAAGTTACCCTGGTGGCCTCATTTGAAGAAAGTGGTTCTGTACAGGTGGAAGCGGATGATTTCTCTGAATTAATCACTATCTCCGGGAGTAGCGTTCAATCCGCTGTTAATGAGGCTAAAGACGAGGAGGGTCGTGTAGAAATGGTGGTTCTGGAAGGTCTTCTTCTAAATGTTTCTGACAGGTCTGAGAATACTGCCAGTTCCATGCAGATTAACATTGAAATTCTTTCGTGGGAGACCAATAATTATTTGCCCATATTGGATGAATTCGACATTGGTATTCCGGATGAAAACGTTCCTGTTATTGAAAATCTTGAGGCATCCGGTGTAAGTGCATTGAAGACTCAACTCAATCAATTGGCCACGGGTAGTTCATCAAGAGACATTGAATTCAT
>JBEPWN010000398.1:0-3164 GCA_041642395.1 Marinilabilia sp.
TCTTTGATAAAGAAGTGCGGACGATGATTGCCGGAAAGAATATTAAATCGACCATAAATATGATCCACCATTTTTTTTAACGATGTTTTTTGGGTAAAATAGGCAATATTTGGTCCCGGACAAACATTTACAGCCGTGGATTTTAAAAAAGGAGTCAGATTATAGTTATTAATAGCTGCATTGCTCAAACCCACACATAAACACTCTTTTTCAGTTATTTTCTTTATTTGTTTCTCATAATCATTCTGTGGTAACTGTAAGGTTTTTAATTGTGCAATTTTCTTTTTTTGATACGTTCTCGAAGCAGTACAAATGGGTTGTTTTGTGAATTCTGTATTGGAAACCAGGAACTTTTCAGAGCAGGGGCTACCGGGTGTTCCTTTTTCTATTCGTTCTATTTTTTCCAATTCGGATGATGTACCTTTAAGATAGTGAAAACGAATACCTAAAGGTGAATTCCTGCTCAATATAACGTCCTGCTCTCCGGCTTTGTCCAGTAATTGAAAAGTTGCCCTATCAACGGTGGTAACCTCGGGAACCAATAAAAAAGGTGTTGCCCAACCCGTGCTTTCTATACCAAAATATTGATGCAAAAGCTCATTTTCGTGATGCGTGCCAATGCCTCCCTGGTAGGTGATACTTAAATGATGTGGGTTTTCAAAATTCGTTTTACCCTTCACTTTTAATGCTTCACTGTACATGTCGTGCAGGATATTGTGTAACTCTTGTCTCTTGTTTTTAAACTCCTCCAATATCGGCCCGATTAAATATCCATCGGTGGCAAATGCATGGCCTCCACAGTTTAATCCCGACTCAATCCTGAACTCGCTTACCCAAAGTCCTTTTTTTGCAAGCATTTTCCCCTGAATAAGAGCAGACCGATAATCTGATACCTTGATAACTATCTTTTTATCAAATTCACCGGCAGGATTCGCATCAAATGACTGCGTCTTTTCCATATAGTTAAACAAACGCGGATTCATACCGGCCGACAGTATCAGTGATGACCCGGTAAGATTGCTGTTTGCATACCCCCGAAGAGCCGTAACAGCATCAGATCCATCTTCAACAACATTTCCTTGTGCATCGATGCATTGATTATCCAGTTTTGTCATAATATTTACATCAATGCCCCCGGGTTTTATTTGCTGCCTCAACCACTCCTCGGCCTGTTGCCTTTTTTCAGGTTGCTCATGAATATTCCTCTGGTTAAAAGCAACCTTAAGTCTGCTGCTGTCTGGCAACATCTCAAAATATTTATCAATCTCAGATCCTGAATTGAATGCAAGACTTTTCATTTCCTTTACCTGTTGTTTCACCAACCGGTTTAACAGATTCAGGTAATCGGTAATACGCCTGGCCCGGTAATCGGGATCCTTTTTAGAGATAGGATTATATCGTTCGCCTATTTTTTGATAGTAATACGACCTCATTTTTTCAATCAGATTGTCTTCAACTATAGAAATAACCGAAGAAATCCCAAATCGGGCTACTTTTATTGGGGTATCTATCGTATAGGCCAGTCCCATTACCGGAATGTGAAACGTATGCAGGTGTGTATTGAAATGCATATTCATAATGATTTTAGATAATGGGCAAAGATAAAACAATTAATGGACCTTTATGTCTATTAGGTTCGGGTATCTATATCAATAAAATATTTTCAATGATCTCCCTATTCCTTTTCGATCTGGTGCTTTTTCATAATATAACCAGGAGGTGGCTTATGGAGATTTACGCCCACAACTTTATTAACTGATTAATATCGGCTGTTCACTAAAATTATTACATTTACCCATGTCTAATTTTTATGTGTGGCAACTTAAATATAGACATACCGGGTTAGATCTCGCCCAGTTTAGGATTTTTGTCGGACTACAGTAAAAGAAATGAAACTATACCTTAAAATAGCATTCCTGTTACCCCTGCTGATCGTTTTTTCTTTTAGGACAACCGGTCAACAAGGTCCTTTGCACAAAACTTTTTTAACCGTAGAAGAAGGACTTTCGCAGAATGAAGTTACTTCCGTTGTACAGGATCAAGATGGTTTTATATGGATTGGTACCCGCGGCGGTCTGAATCGTTACGATGGTTATGAATTTAAAGTTTTTAATCAGGTCCCCGGCGATTCCAACAGCCTTGCCAATCCCTCAATCGAAACTTTATTTACTGACGAAAAGGGGAATATTTGGATTGGAACCAAATCGGGTGGATTGAATTTTTTTGATTGTTCACTGGAACAATTTTCACAATTCAATTACTTTGGTAAAAGAGGTCAGGCTATTGAAGATGAGCAAATAATCAGTATCAATCAATCTTTTGACGGAAGTTTACTGGTTGGTACATGGTCGTCTGGATTATATGTTCTGGATTTCAACAATGATACAATTATTCGCCCGGTTGTTGATAAACGTATCTATGAAATTCTGGTTGAAGATGAAAATACAATATGGCTTGGAACAGAGCAAGGGCTTATTAAATTGAATTTAAAGACACAGGAATCTGATTTGTTTAATTTTGGCGATGGGGTTGAAATAACAGATATAGCTATTGCTAAAGATACTGATGATTTATGGCTGGTAGGATGGAAATGTGGCTTAACCAAATTTAATAAGAAAAATTTTACCTGGGAAAAGTACGAATTGGAAAGCTCTAATAATACTGCGGATGAATTTTTAAACGATACGTATTCAATATTAATTGACAGCAACAACAATCTTTGGGTTGGAACCTGGGGGCAGGGAGTTTATAATTTTGATAAAGAAAAACAGGTCGCTGCAAAAATGGATATAGCCCCGGGATATGCAAAAGACTTCAGTACAAATTATGATATAATTCTTGATATTTATGAGGATTCAGATAAGAATATCTGGCTTGGAATTGATGGTGCTGGTGTGGCTTATATTGGTGGGAAAAAATATTTTAATGGTATCTCTGTTGAAAATGACCATAACTGTGGACTGAAAAATTTTCACATCCGGGGTATTCATGAAACAAATGATGGACACCTGTGGGTTGGCACGAAAGGTGGCGGAGTATACAGATCTCAAGACAAACAAAATTTTGAATTGATCCCAAATCAGGTAAAGACGAGAGAATCATTGTTAATCAAATTTATTTATCAATACAGCGACAGCCTGCTATGGGTGGGCACTGCCGAGCGC
>JBEPWN010000399.1:0-3156 GCA_041642395.1 Marinilabilia sp.
AGCATCCCGGCAACTGTGTTTTGCTGGTTGATACATATGACACACTGGAAAGCGGCATTCCCAATGCCATCAGGGTAGGCCGGGAAATGGAAGAAAGGGGAGAGAAACTGAAAGGAATACGGCTGGATAGCGGAGATCTTGCTTTTTTTGCCAAAGAAAGCCGCAAACGTCTTGATGAAGCCGGTTTGGATTATGTAAAAATTGCCGCTTCAAACAAACTGGATGAATGTGTCATTAAAAGCCTGATCCATCAGAATGCACCCATCGATCTATTCGGAGTTGGTACCAGTCTGGTTATCGGCAGACCCGATGCTGCACTCGACGGGGTCTACAAACTTGCATTTGCCGGCGGAAAACCACGAATTAAGTTATCAGAAACCATCGGTAAAATTACTTTGCCACATAAAAAACAGGTTTACCGGTTATTGGAAGCTGATGGCAGATGGGTAGGAGCTGATGTAGTCACACTACATGATGAAAAAGACTTTAAAAATATGTTTCATCCATTTGAGCCGGGAAAATCAATGAATATTGAAAGCTACCGGAAAGAGGTTTTGCTGGAAAAGGTGATGGAAAATGGCAAACGCACTGCATCAAAACGTTCGCTGAAAGAAATTTCAGATTTCAGACAGCACAGACAGCAGCAATTACCCGAAGAATATAAAAGATTTGAATATCCCCATATTTATAAAATTGGCATTAGCGACGGACTTAAATCTGTGCGCGACAAATTAATCAATGAATATCGCAGTAAAAAAGACTGATGCTTTATTGGCTTTTTCTTAAGAATCGACCAAACCTTTTTTATGTGGAATGCTGAACTAATAGGAGCACTGACCAGTTTGTTCACGGTATTTATCTGGTTGCTATATCTCAATTTGTTCTGGAATGAACACAAGCGATACAACCGTCCCTTCATGGTTATTCACCATGCTACCGCACAGGATCCTAACGCTTCATGCATATTTGTAAATATGAGCAAGGAACCGGTTCACATACAATGTGTCATTGCTTATCTGAATGGATCGCATGAATATGTCAAACATTATTTGACCGGCTACAGCCGTTTTAATCCACATGGCCAGCGAAATCATCCCCAATTACGCGAAGGCCCTATTATGCCAGGTGGATATGTGGTACTTGGTACTTTTGAAGACATTATACTGGGCAGGGATGTTGGGCTGGAAGAAAATCAGGAGGATGAAAAAACATCATTGCAACGCTATCTGAATGCAGAAAAAATAAGTAAGATGGAAACACTGGAGATTTGTGTGGCTGTCATTCACGGTCAGACCGTCAATCCCATTGGAGCCCGCCGCACTTTTTTCATCGAACGGAAAAACAGTGAAATTTATATTCGTTCATATAGCATACACACTGAACAGATGACAAACCGGGCGAAGCGAAAAATTGTGCGTCAATGGCTGGAAACACGCCTGGAACCCAAGCTACGTGGAAAAGAACAAACAGAGCAAACAGCACAGGATCAGGAAAAATACAGCAAAGAATAAATCAGAGATACACATACATAACGGGCAACATCGAAACAAAAATAAAAAGAACCGCTTCGTCAGAAAAACATAAAGCGACTTAGGTTGTTTATTTTACAAAGAGTTCAACCTGTGTATACTTATATGCTTGTAGAATAAACAATTAAGTCAAAAATTTCATTACAATTAAAAATGGATCAAAAAATGAGTACCTCTGATGCTGAAGGAAATGTTCCTTTTTCGGATTTTTTAGACACTCTGAAAAAAACATTGAAAAGTGTTTTCTATGAAAAGGCAGATATTTCAACTTTCATTCTCCAGCGTGGCTTTCCGGCACTGGTGTTGCGGGATATTATGGCTACAAATCCTTTTTCGGTAGCCATTCCTGAAAAATATGGCGGACGAGGGGCCAAACCAAAAGAAAACCTGGGGTTGCTGGATGCAGCCTCCTATGAATCGCTTCCCCTGTCGTTATTATTTGGGATTAATATGAGCTTATTTCTGGGGCCTGTTTCCAAATATGCACAGGAATCCATTAAGGGAGATATTTTCAACCGGTTTCTGACCAAACAGAATATGGGTGGGTTGATGATTACCGAGCCAGATTTTGGCAGTGATGCCCTCAGCATGCAAACTTCAAATGTACAAAGAGGATCGGGATATGATATTAAAGGAGTTAAGCATTGGCAGGGTCTCACCGGGATGGCTGATTACTGGCTGATTGCTTCGCGCAGGAAAATGGATGATGATAAACTGGGCCGCGACATTGATTTTTTTATAAGCGATTCTCAGCAGCCCGGTCAACAAATCAAGGTTGAAGAATATTATAATAACATAGGCGTGTATCCCATCCCATACGGGAAAAACATGATTGATATTCATGTGCCGGCTGAGTATAAATTACAACCCAAAACAACAGGCCTTAAACTGATGATGGATTTGCTGCATCGCAGCCGCTTTCAGTTTCCGGGCATGGCCATCGGATTTATCCGGCGAATGCTGGACGAAGCCATCAGCCATACTTCAACCCGCATAATAGGTGGAAAACCACTATCGGCTCTGGACCAGGTAAAACTCCAGGTTTCGCGCATACAGAGTGCCTTTACAGTGGCATCGGCCATGTGCGCAAGAAGTGCGGGATTCAGTGGCATTGAAAACGATCTAACTTCCTCAGCAGTAGAAGCCAACAGCATGAAAGCTTATGTTACCGATCTGATGCAGGAATCCTCTCAAACCCTTACCCAGCTCCACGGCGCAAATGGATTCAAGATGGAAAGTGTTTCTTCAAGGGGAATTGTGGATTCCAGACCATTTCAAATCTTTGAAGGCAACAACGAAATGCTGTACACCCAAATTTCGGAAATGGTTGTTAAAAAAATGATCATTGCAAAAAAAATGAACTTCTTTGAATTTTGTAAAGATTTCAATTTAACCCAAAAAACAGCTGATCATTTTAAGCAATTGATCGACTTTAAAGTAGAGCCCAAAATGGCACAACGGAAACTTGTTGATCTGGGTAAAATAATAAGTCGTTTGGTGTCCGCCGACTATGTGGCCGACATGGGAGCCAACGGTTTTCGCAACGATCTGATTACAGACAGCATCGAAATCATCCGCCATGAAGTTTCAACTCTCGTAAATTCCTTTAAATTCAACACCAGCATTA
>JBEPWN010000400.1:0-3145 GCA_041642395.1 Marinilabilia sp.
ACATAGACCTGATTACAATAAAGTTGAATTTTATTTCTCTGAACTTCAATATTGTTCTTGATCTTTGGAAAATAAAGAATCCCTGTCAAATTGAAAGGATAATCCACATTCAGGTGAATATGAAACAAGGGATCCTCAGCCATAGGATACAATTGGCGATAAAACTCCTTGTAATCCTCGTCCTTCAGGTTAGCTGGTGTTTGCGTCCAAAGAGGGTTGGTGTTATTGATGATGTTATCTTCACCGGTTTCCACTTCTTTTCCCTCTTTCCATTCGGTCTTCTTTCCAAAAGCCACAGGAACAGGAAGGAAACCACAGAATTTCTTCAAAAGACGATTGATCTCATCTTTATTGAGAAAGTGCTTGTTTTCATCATCGATAAAAAGAACGATATCGGTACCACGATCTTTTTTCTCAGTTTCTTCGAGAGTATATTCGGGACTTCCGTCACATTCCCACTTCAAAGGCTTTGCACCTTCCTGGTAGGAGAGCGTATAAATCTCAACCTTCTTAGACACCATAAAAGAAGAATAAAATCCCATACCAAAATGCCCGATAATGGCATTGGCATCTTTCTTATACTTCTCAAGGAATTCATTGGCTCCGGAGAAAGCAACCTGATTGATATACTTTTCAATTTCTTCAGCAGTCATACCCACTCCTCTATCGGAAATGGTAATGGTACCTTTTGCCTCATCCAGGGATACGCGAATTGTCGTATCGCCGACCTCTCCTTTGTAATCGCCAATACGGGCGAGCGTATTTAATTTCTGCGTTGCATCAACGGCGTTTGAAATCATTTCACGCAGAAAAATCTCATGATCAGAATAGAGATATTTTTTAATAATCGGAAAGATGTTTTCTGAACTAACACCAATTTTCCCTTTTTGCATAGCTATAATAGTTTTATGAATGATACAAAATTTCGCATGTAAAAAAGCAAATGGTATGCCAAAGGCCGGCGACTGACAGATAGACAGGATGGAGAACTATTCTGTCAGAAAAGAAGCTTCTTCATGATCCAATTGTGCCAGCAAGTCTTCGATAGAACGCAACTTGTGAGTTTTACCCAGGGGACCGGTCAATAAATATTCACGATGACCGTCGGATTTAATTTCCACCTGAAATCCGCTAAAAGGCTCATCTGATGTGGCAAAACCCCGTCTTGCCAGAGCCCGGCTTACCCACTTGTACTCAACACCTTTACCTATAAGCCTGATGGTTTTTATCTTCTGTTTTTCAACCGTAAACTGTCCGGTATCATTGTCGAACAATATTCCCTCACGCTCAAAAAAGCGCCTGAATTCATTGGTCAGAACGAGATCTTCGGGGGTCCCTGTCTCCATTTTCCTGCCTTCGGCCAACAACCAAACTTTATCGGCCATTTGTAGCGCCAGATCAAGATCATGGGTTGATAAAAGAATGCCTTTATTTCGGTCGTGAGCCAGTTTGCGTAAAAGATGCATGATCTCAATGCGGCTGGGCAAATCGAGAAAAGCCGTAGGCTCATCCAGGATAATAAGCGGCGTTTCCTGCACCAGAGCCTTGGCAATCATAGCTTTCTGTCGTTCCCCGTCACTCATGTTGGTAATCAGACGGTCTTCGAATCCTTCAAGTCCGACAGATTTGATGCTATCTTTCACTTTGAGGGTGTCTGCACTCTTCAATCGACCAAAAAACCCGGTGTAAGGGGTGCGCCCCAGTGATACCAGATCAAAAACGGTCATGTTGGAAACAGAGATCCGTTCGGTAAGAACGACACTGGCAAACAAAGACATTTCACGGTTAGAAATGGATGCAACCGCACGGCCTCCAATAAATACATCACCACCCAGGGATGGCAAAAAACCGCATAACGTCTGCAAAAGTGTAGATTTACCCGATCCGTTGGGACCCAATACACATGCAAATTCACCAGTACCGAGTACCACATTGATATTAGAATGCAATACGGTGGCTCCATGCCGTGGATTGTTATATCCGATTGACAATGATTGGGTACGTACCAGATCGTTGTTTGTGGGATTCATGAGTTTTTTTATTAAATATTTTTCCTTAAAGAATAAAATTTCCTTGCTGCTTGCTTTAAATACTTTTTGGAAAAAAAAATCATTTTATACTTTTTGCGCCCAAGCCGCGCGGGCTTTTAAACAAAAAATGCCGTCGCGCAGACAAAGTTCCAAGTCCGTAACTTTCAAGAACTAAATTCCCGGTGTTCTAATGTTCCTTCGTCTCAAAATGACAGATATAACTACAGGGGCACCAATTATACTTGTTACGGCATTTATGGGCAATGCCCCGTCAAAACCGGGCAACCGCGCAATCAGGTTCGAAAACAATGCCACGGCAATTCCCGAAAGAACGACGGCGGGAAGTAATATTTTATGATCCGACGTGCGGAAAAGTCCCTTTGTCAAATGTGGCACTGCCAGACCTAAAAAGGCAATTGGACCACAAAATGCCGTAATTGTGGCGGTAAGCAGTCCGGTACAAAGAATAATAAACAGTCTGGACAACGGAATATTGATTCCAAGACTTCCCGCATACTGATCGCCAAGCAGCATTACATTCAATGGTTTTACAAGAAAAAAAGATGCTACCAACCCAATTATTACAATTGGGAAAAGCACCCCCATTTGGGACCATGAAACGGTTGAAAAGCTCCCCAGACCCCATATTACATAGGCATGAACATCTTCTTTCATGCTGTAAAACTTGAGAATTCCCACCAGGGCAGAAGCAGCATATCCTACCATAATGCCGATTATAAGCAGCATCGCATTGTCTTTAAGATGTCGCGACAGAAACAGGATCAGAGTCAAAACCAGTGATGCACCCGCAAAAGCAGCCAGGGTCACCGACAAATGTCCGGCCCATCCCAGATGACTGAGTGCGATGCCACCAACATTTCCTGCCAGCAGCAACACAATTGCAACTCCCAGTCCGGCACCCGAACTGATACCAAGAATTGAAGGGCCTGCCAGAGGATTGCGGAAAAGCGTCTGCATCTGCAATCCACCAACTGCAAGCCCTGCACCGGCAAGAATTGCAGTCACCGTTTGCGGCAACCGGCTTTTCACGACAATGAGGCGCCAACTGTCATTTTCAGATGTACTGCCCAATAATATTTTAATAACCTCCTCAA
>JBEPWN010000401.1:0-3140 GCA_041642395.1 Marinilabilia sp.
GATTCAACATAGGCATCCTTCATTTCCAGATATTTGGTGAACAGATTGGTCAGTTGTTCCCTGAATTGTTTGGGTGCCTCAAAAGTCGGGACTTCCTCATCGCTCTCATCACTTTCTTCGGTATGATCCATGTCGTCCATATCGTCCATTTCCGCATCGGTGTCTGTCGCTGCGCCATGATCGTGGCCGGTTACAGGTTCTCCGCCTTCGGGACTCATCATGCTGGGTTTTCCGGCCAGTTGGGCGGCGGCATCAATGCTGAAAGTGCCATGCACAGCAATCTCTTCACCTTCGTCTATTCCGCTTTCCACAATGTAGCTTTCGCCCAATGAAGGCCCGAGTGTAATGGTACGCATGACGAAATTGACTCCATGTTCGGATTCGCTTTTCACATAAACCACCGAGCGTTTGCCGGTCCACATAACAGCCGATTTTGGAACCACCATGGCACTGGCCCTGTTGGGCAGTTTGGCTTCAACCGTGCCGCTTACAAACATTTTGGGTTTTAATTTCAGATTCCTGTTGCTGGTTTCAACTCTTGCTTTTGCCACCCGTGTAGAGGGATCAATCATCGGATCAATGAATGAAATCACACCATTGAAAGTTTCGCCGGGCAACGCCTGAACCGTATATTTCACCGAATCGCCTTTCTCAATCCAAGGCATATCACCTTCGTAAACATCAAACAATACCCATACGGTTGAGAGATCGGTAATTTCATAGATGGCCTTTCCCCTGGATATGTAATCGCCGCGGTTTACCATCTTTTTTGTCACATATCCCGAAACATCTGCAGTTACCGGAAACTCTTCCATTATTTTTCCGGATGCAAGAATTTCATCAATCGTATTTTGAGAAAGTTTCCAGTTTTTTAGTTTTTCCTGTGCCGCATTGAAGAGCTGTGGTTGTGTTGCTTTGGTTTTTTGCGCCTCAAGAAGTTCTTCCTGGGCGGTTCCAAGGTCCGGTGAATAGATATAAGCTATGGGTTGACCTCTTTTTACAAAATCGCCCGTGAAATTCACCATTAATTTTTCTATTCTGCCCTGTATGTGCGACGACTGGGAAACAACCTGCCTCTCATCGGATTCAACTTTGCCGTTTAACTGCAACAATTTTACCGGTTCTGTTTCACCCACCCGGGCTGTACTGACATTTGCCAGCTTCATTGCCGTAGGCGACATGCGAATTGATCCCGGGTCCATTTCGTGGTCGCCATCTTCTTCATCCACCGGAATTAAATCCATGCCGCAAATGGGGCAATCGCCCGGTTCACCCTGCCGTATTTGGGGGTGCATGGAACAGGTCCATGTTTGGTTTTCTGACGCATCATCCTGTACAGACGCATGATCATGCGTCTCTACACCGGAACCGCCGAAAAACACCCAGCCCAATAGAATGCCGACAACCAGTGTCACAACGATAATGATGATGTTTTTTTTATGTGGGGACACACGGTTGTGCGTCTGTATGTTATTTGAATCCATGATGTTTGGTTTATATGTTTTGAGTTTCGTTTTATGTTTTGTGTTGCGAGTTTTTTGCTAGTTTCTGGTTTCGAGTTGCTAGTTTCTGGTTTCTGGTGAAAAAAGGTTACACAGAGTCTCACGGAGTAAGCCACAGAGTTTCACAGAGTTTTGGGTTTCGTGTTTCTTGTTTTGAGTTTTCCACCCTTTCACCTTTTTCCCATGCTCTATGCTCCATGCCTTTTTCACCTTTCCACCATCTCACCCTTCCACCTATTAACCTACTCGCCTAATTCTCTCCTGCAACCAAATATTCCAGCCTTGCAACGGCCGTCTTGTATTTGGACAAAGCCTCCGCATTCATTTTTTCATACTTGAGGAGTTGTTGCTGCATGCGCAGTATCTCTTCAAAATCCTGTCCCGAATTGGAATAAGCCGAAAAAAGCAAATTCAGCGCCTGTTGTGTTTCTTCTATCTGCTCATGGTATAGATCAATCAGGTCGGCCTGTTTATTTATGGTAAACCAGACCTGTTCATAATCTGAGATCAGGTTATTGGTATATTCCTCCTTTTGAAGGGCGAAACTTTCCTGTTTCAGTTGTGCCTCTTTTACCGCAGCATTGTGTTTTTTCCGGAAAATGGGGATGGAAAGCGTCACCATTGGCATAATTACATCTTTGCCATTATCCTCAACAGTCATATCGGTACGTTCACCCACAGCCACGTAATCGAGGCCAACTCCCAGACTGGGATAACCATTTCTCCGGGCTGCAATTTCGGAAGCTTCATTTGCCTGCTTCATCAGTTCCAGCCTTTTCAGAACCGGGTTTTGAGCCAGCAAAGAATCACGGTTGAACCTGGCTGGCAGCGAATCGGCCACAGCAGGTTCATTAATTGTTATCGGTTCATCCGAAGCGCGATTCAGAAGCCTGTTGAACGATGTCAGCAATGGTTTTTCCTGATCGGTGAGGATCTTCAGATTGGTGGTTGCATCCTTGAGCATAATATCTACTCTTAGAACATCCACCATTGAGCCTCTTCCATTTTCAAAGTTGCGGTTGGCAATGTTTTTATATGATTCCAGAATATCGATGTTTTCTTTTTCGATCTTCTTCCACTGCTTCAGTTTGTAAAGTGGATAATAGGCTTCAGCTACCCGGTAGTAAAGCATGTTGCGTGCATCCAGAAACGACTGGAACTGGGCCTCAGCTGCCAGTGCTGCTGCATCCTCTCTGGCCTTTAGCGTGCCAAACCACGGGAACATCTGCGTAAGCGAAAATCTGGCTTTCTGCGGTCCCACACGTGTTTCTACCGGCGATATAAAATAGCCGAACGACAGAGTGGGATCGGACAGGGAACTTTGCTGGGGAACACGTTCTAGTGCTGCTTCAAAATCCTTGTACCTGGCACGCAGCCCCGGGTTGTTTTCGGCCGCCGTTTCGAAATATGTTTCGAGGGATTGGGCGGTGGCTGAGAAAGAACCGAGAGACACGATGAAGCAACATATTGCTAAGTATCTGAGGTTAGAGGTTAGGCGATAGAGGTTAGAGGTTAGAAGATAGAAGTTAGATGATGGATTTTGGATTTTGGATGGTTGTTTTTGATAATTCCATCTATCCATTTGTTTATTGAATGATATGTTGTTTTGTTTATTTTTCATGGTTAACCCAGTTTTTA
>JBEPWN010000402.1:0-3132 GCA_041642395.1 Marinilabilia sp.
CTATTGAACTCATCGGAGAAACAGTTTCTGTTCGTCGCAATTCATCCTACTATAGCCGTTTGATCAATCTTCAGCAGGAAATAGGCGGTAAAATAAATATTGATACGATACCAGGTAATTATTCCACTCAAAAAATTATCAAGATGGTTGTGGATGGAGATATTAAATATACTGTGGCTGATAACAATATAGCCGATCTGAACAGTTCTTATTATCCGATCCTGGATGTGGAAACGCCGGTGAGCTTTTCTCAGCGTGTGGCCTGGGCTGTTCGTAAGAATTCTCCGGAATTACAGAGTGCCCTGAATGATTGGGTACAGAGAATGAGAAACAACGTTGACTATTACGTGATATATAATAAATACTATAAGAATACACGCTCTTTTCGGCAGAGGATCACCTCTGATTTTTACAGTGGAAATGCGGGGGGAATTAGTTCTTATGACAGTATTGTGAAACATCATGCCAATCGCATCGGTTGGGACTGGCGGCTTCTGAGTTCTGTTATTTTTCAGGAATCACGGTTTATGCCTCAGGAGCAGTCATGGGCAGGAGCCAGAGGTTTGATGCAGCTGATGCCCGCCACAGCCCGCGAACTGGGTGTTACAAACATCAACGATCCTTCGCAGAATGTTAAGGGTGGATCATCCTATCTCAATCAGATGTGGAACCGTTGGGAGGTAATTCCTGATTCAGCCCAACGGCTGAAATTTACTCTGGCATCATACAATTGCGGTTACTCACATGTTGTAGATGCACAGCGACTTGCTAAAAAATATAAGGCAAACCCTAAAATTTGGGATGGTAATGTTGAAACCTATGTCTTGAATCTTATGTTTCCCGAATATTACAACGATGAGGTGGTGCGTTATGGATATGTAATGGGTGAAGAACCTGTAAATTATGTGACACAGATACTTCAGAGGTATGAGCACTATGAGAAGCTTTTACCAAATTAATTAGTGTCTGTCTATAAAGTACCACTTGCTTCGTTACGCTTGTCGCCAAAATACTCATTTACTCAAGTAAACTCCGTTTTTGGCGGCTTCGCAAGCCTCGCAATTGGCACTTTCTAAACAGACACACATATTGCGGAAATTTTTCCTGACTTTATAGACAGGCTCTAATTAGTGTCTGTCCATAAAATCCTATACCTGGTAACAATCCATTTATGAATTGCCAATCAATAACCACAACTCTCTAATAATAATAACTTTACGTCATTTTGTCTCCGAAGTTAAGCTTTTTTTAACAAATTACTGTCAATCATCAAGTTCCAGAAATTTATCAAAAGCACGGATAATATAGCTATGATCCTTGACGCCGGTAAGCTCACGTACTGAATGCATGGCCAGCATGGGATTTCCGATGTCAACCGACCGAATGTCGAGTTGGGTGGTGGAAACATTTCCCAGTGTTGATCCACCCTGCATATCGCTTCGATTTACAAATTTCTGGCAGGGGATGCCGGCAAGCCTGCAGATGTTTTCAAAAACAGCTCCACTCTCCCCATCGGTGGTATATTTTTGGTTGGCATGGATCTTTATTACAGGTCCCTTATTCATAAGTGGATGGAGTACAGGATCATGTTTCTCGGAATGGTTGGGGTGTACCGAGTGAGCCATATCAGCAGAGATCATAAACGACTTGTAAATGGTTTGTTGAATGGCTTCTTCATCCAGCCCGGTCTGCAGTAATATCCGACGAAAAATATTCCTGAAAACAGGCGATCCGGCGCCCTGTTTGGTTTGACTGCCTACCTCTTCGTTGTCGAAAATGCAAAGCATGCGGGTTGCTTTTGATGGGACGGCTGCTGCCATGGCTTTCACACCAGCATGTACCATTGCCAGATCGTCAAGTTTTGGGCTGGAAATGAATTCGTTATTTGCTCCCATAATGCATCCGCGCGAATATTCATTCAGGGTCAGATCAAAATCTAAGATATGATTGGCGTCAACCCCGGCTTCACGAGCCAGCAATTCTTTAAAAAACCCTTTGTGTTGCTTATTATCGGTCAATGTTCCCACCAGGGGAAGCATATCTTTTTGCTTGTTGAGTTCCACACCTTCATTTACCGATCGGTTAAGATGAATGGCAAGGTTTGGAATGATCATCATGGGGCGATTAAAATTGACCAGGCGTGTTTCCGGTTTTAACGGGTTTTTGCTTTCGATGGTGATGCGTCCGGCGATGGATAAAGGACGATCGAGCCAGCTCATTAATATTGGTCCCCCATATACTTCGGTATTGAATTTCAGGTAATAATCATCTTCCACCATTTCCGGTGTTGGCTTTATTTTGAATGAAGGCGAATCGCTGTGAGCGCAGATCATTCTGATGCCGGTTTCTGCGGGCGAAGTGCTCCCTGTGATAAATGCAAATAGTGAGGATCCATTTCTTGTGGTGAAATATTTTTGTCCTTTCTTCAAATCCCATTTGTCAGTCAGGTCCAATCTTCTAAATCCGGCTTTTTCTAAAATCCGGGCCGATTCTTCAACCACATGAAAAGGACTGGCCCCTTCATAAATGAAATCGATGAGTTCTGTAGCAAGTTTCAATTCTTTTTCCATATCCGTATGATGGTTTTATAATTTATTATTGAATAATTATTGCCTGTCGTTAATCAATATTCTGTTAGGCATTTGTAAATGACTATAGTTCAATTGTTTATTATTCATGAGGGCTATGCCCGAAGCAATCTCTAATGATATACACGCTACTTTAAACAACAGCCTTCATTGGTTATTGTTGATAAATCGCAATTTATCAACAATATATGATTCGTCCTAAATCTTATATCTTAAAATCTAACGGTCCATTGTGTTATAAAAGTAAGATTAAAAATCCGGAAATTAATGTTGTTTGTCTTGAATGTTCATTTTTTTGAGGACGCCTGTATTTAGCCGGTAGTTGAATATCGTAACAGATAATTTATGAATAGGTTAAAGGTTTAACATCTCCTGATTGTTCAACAACCGATAACCTGGATATTTATGCCTCAAATGATTTTAATTTTGACAATCTCAATCATCTCAATAAACGTTTCACATCACCCGTCATCGCGATGTGGGTGATGAAATCTACTTTCTTTAAGCGGATACCAGGTACAAAATATATGATGAAACAAATATG
>JBEPWN010000403.1:0-3129 GCA_041642395.1 Marinilabilia sp.
CAAACGATCCTTTTTGCGGATGCACCTTAAAAAATCGATACAGATCCTGGATATACTGATTAGAAATAAAAAGCTCCTTTTTTTCGGGATCGATCAACTCATCACTATCCTGAACCTCCTTCATCGCTTCAATTTCGCTCCCCAGCATCTTACTCATCATCTCTTTTTGCATGGATGGCATTTGCGGAATACTCATGATGAGTGAGTACTTATCGGAATTACACAACACACCAGAATCGGCCATAGAAGATAACATATCACTGTTACTGAGCGCGCCCGCTTCATCTTTTAGTGCCTCTTTCACAATAGGGTTGGGATAAAAGAAAGGAAGAAACCAGTGGTGGATATCATTAAAAAACGGAAAATGCTTTAACATTTTAAAAGTAGACATAAACAGGTCTGCTCCCTCCATTTGCAGTCGGCTAAGTTCTTCCAGCTTATCCATCAGCTCCGGAGAATCTGAAAAGATATCTTCCCAGTCGGGATTCTTGTCTTCTGAAAAAGCATCCCCCAGTAAATTGTCCAGATCCAGTTTTTTCCGCAAATTAGGCTGGATACGAGCGACTTCGGGAATGATCTCTTCATTCATTTTTTTGGTAAGCTTTTCGGTCTCCCTGGTTCTGATAATCTGGATCAATACGGATTGTATCATGCCGGATGAAAAAACATCGTTCAGCTCCTTTATCCGGGAGGTTACCGAAGGCATAACAGGCAATCGCTGATCATATTTGAACAACACGAACAACAATCCGGTAAAAGCTCTTTGCTTCACTTGTTTATTGGGATGCCTGCAAAGATCGAAAAGCAGTCCAAGGTTTTCTTCCCGAAAGGTACTGAGCAGATTAATGGTCAACGCACTGACCAACACACTTTGCCATGGCCAGAAAAATTCATCCCCAAAAAATATTTTTCTTACCTTTTCATTCCGGCCTTTCTGAAATGCTGGTATTGCTGACATAAATTCAAATAAACGATCAAGAGCCTTTTCAAACTCATAAGGCAGAGGCAGATCGGGATCAACCGAATGAGATGCCATATACTTATCTCCCTCTTTCAAATAGTTTTCAATGATTTGATCTTTTTCTGCCTCAGGCTTACTATTGACCCATCGGCGTGCATCAAACAGCCATCCCTGTCCATGACGAACATTCAGTTCGTCAACAACCTGGTCGGCCATCTTGTAGACATCAGCCAAAAGATGATTATATACCTTCTGTCGTTCGGGATCGGTAAACCCTTCCACTGTATAGCGCAAAAGACTTTTGTAGGTCATTTCAATATTGTAGTGCCCATCAATCAGATCACTATTATGGGTTTCTTTTACCATTTCAGCCAGACTGTCAAGGGATTCCTTAACCCGTTTCTGTGCCAGAAGCTGATAAACTCTTTGCTGTTGTTTTGGTGTGGGACTACTCATATTTATCAATCTTTTTCAAATTTCAAAATCACATCAACCCCTGATTCTCTCACATCGCCCTGTGTTAATCGGAATGAAAGGTTACGTGTCAACTCATATTCAAGGGTAAATATTTGCGGGGTTAGTGACTCTTCCTCTCTTTCACCAAATGCACGCTGATAAGTGACAAACAGATTTCTGGTAATATACTTTCCTACCATTAAGGATCCACTTTCCCAGTCTTCTCCGGCTTCAAGCTCCACCATATCCAAATCAAGGGCGTCTCCAACTGTTTTTGTCAGTTGCGAAGAAACAATACCTGACAACATGGCGGATGGCATGCTGCCTGAAACCCCTTCCCGATTGCCTTGACTTAATTCATCAAACGACTGATTAAAAATAAGATATGCCATGGCATCACGTTCATTAATACGGCTTCCATTGAGGGTAAACGAAAGGTCTGGTTCAAAGGCCGTGCCATCTGCTTTCATGACCAATACGTTTCTTTGTTTATCTTTTCCCCGAAACTTATAAGCTGCCTCAAGTTTTACAAGAGGATCAATCTCCTTCCCTCCCTGAAATGTTAGCTCACCGGTCCTGACCGTCAACTTTCGTCCATAGAGTGTATAATAACCACGGGAAAAACCCAACGATCCGAATATTTCAAAATATTCGTTATTTTTTACGAGATCAAAATCTCCATATAATTCCAGATTCATATCATCAGACCGGATCCAGGTATTTCGGGGAATGCGAATATTGATTTCGCCGGTCAGTTTTTTAATAAAATCACTTTCGGGCGCTTCATTGTCAAAACTAATGGTATCTCTTTCTTCTTCCATGACACTATCAGCAGGAGCATCTTCCAAAGCTTTTACCAGCATTGGCTTCGAAGGTTCTTCAGACTTACCCAGATCCAGCAAAGCCGGCAAATATAAATCAGACTGGATGATTCTTAATTCTCCACCATAAGATGGCTGATCATCTTCAACACGCAACCATGAATTCGTATTAATTTGTATCTCATGATTATCATGATGCGAGACATAAAAATCTTTGGCCTTGACAGAAAAATCAATGCGACTGGGCATTCCTCCAACCAGAGAGGAATCAAAATGCATCTCCCCCGAAGCAAGTAAATTTCCCTCTTCTCCTTTAATAAATAAAGAATCCAAAATAATGCTGTTTTCCTCCAGATTACTTACCAGCCTGAGATCGCGGTATTTAATGCCGTAAACCGGAAGAGACAATCCCCCCCCGGAAATATTTAAATAGCCCTTAAAAACAGGTTGTGAAATACCTCCACTAACTTCAATGTCGGTATTCACAACTCCTTTTAAATATTGCTCATCAACTTTTTCAAAGTCATAAAATGAAGCAGGCTTAAAATTTTGCGCCTGAAGACGTCCATTTATATTTTTTATGGTAGAAACCATTTGCGAATCGGTCAGATTAAAAATAACAGGGGCAGAACCTTCTGCCATCAATGAGTCGCCCTCATCACTATGTAGAATCAGAGAGGCTCGCAAACTATCCTGTTCGTGATCCATATCCAGCATCAACAGATGCACCATAAATTGATCAACTGTAAAACTATCTACTCGCGTATTCATGTTGAATACTGGATTTGACAAATTTCCAATGGCTGTGATATCGGTAGAAAACATACCAGTTACAGGCTTCTCCAATAAATTCAGTTTATTGAGCAATGAAAGATCAAACTCTTCGATTGA
>JBEPWN010000404.1:0-3128 GCA_041642395.1 Marinilabilia sp.
AGTCATCACACTTCTGACCCTGTGGAGAAATATCTGAATGATGAATGGGATTATGTTATCACCGTTTGTGGTGGGGCTAACGAAAACTGCCCCGTGTTTATGGGTAAAGTGAAACATCGTCTGCACATGGGCTTCGATGATCCGTCACATGCCACAGGAACAGACGAGTTTATCTGGAGCGAATTTATACGTGTTCGGGATGAGATAAAAGAGACCTTCCATAAATTCTATAAAGAAGAAATAGAACCCCAATTATGAATTCACAAGATTTAAAATTAATTGTTCAGGACAAATACGGTCAGATAGCAGAAAAGGAAAAGTCGTGCTGTGGTGGTGACAGCTGTTGTTCTTCGGTGGATTATACCGTCTTCAGTGAGGATTACTCTACACAGCAAGGTTACAATAAAGATGCTGATTTCAACCTGGGGTGCGGCTTACCGACGGAGTTTGCTCAAATCCAAGAAGGTGATTCTGTGTTGGATTTGGGAAGCGGAGCCGGAAATGATTGTTTTGTGGCCCGCACCCAAACAGGTGACAAAGGCAATGTTACAGGATTGGACTTCACAGAAGCGATGGTTTTAAAGGCCAATAAAAACCTCCGAAAAACAGGCTTCCAAAATATTGAATTTGTACAAGGTGATATTGAAGAGATCCCACTGCCTGATGATTCTTTTGATGTAATCATAAGCAACTGTGTGCTGAACCTAGTACCCGACAAACAAAAAGCTTTTTCTGAGATTTTCAGGGTACTGAAACCGGGCGGTCATTTCTCCATCTCGGATGTGGTGATTGCCGGTGATCTGCCCGAAGACCTGAAAAAAGATGCCGAAATGTATGCCGGCTGTGTTTCCGGTGCCATCGATAAAGATGAATATATAGCCATCGTTAAGCAGCAGGGTTTTACTGATATTAAAGTTCAGAAGGAGAAAGAAATCATTTTGGCGGATGAAGTTTTGCTGAATCATGTCAGTCCTAAAGAACTGGAAGACTTTAGGCAATCAGGAAGCGGGATTTTTAGTATTACGTTGTTTGCTGAGAAGAGAATGTAATTACGCAATAACATATTTCCTTTTCTATTCTGTTATATTTAAAGAGTGTCGAAAGAGCTTTTTTTTAATAAGAATCCTTTTTTTTTCAGCAGGCTGTTTTTGCAAAGAAAACTTCACCATTTTTTTTGTCAAAGCAGAATCAAAAAACAGATTTTGTAGTTTTTAAGAACGAAATAAAAAATTCACATAAATTCTACGTCTTAGCGTTAAAAAATAAAAACCATGAACACACAAAAACGAAAAATAGGTTTCTTCGAAAAATACCTCACCATCTGGGTAGCTCTTGGAATTCTGGGAGGAATAGGAATCGGTCATTTTGCCGGAGATTCCATTGGGGTCATTAGCAGTATGGAGATAGCCAAAGTAAACATCCCCGTTGCCATTCTTATCTGGCTGATGATTTACCCAATGATGCTGCAGATTGATTTTTCAAGCATAAAGCAGATTAGGAGACGTCCCAAAGGCGTGGTCCTTACACTTGTGGTTAACTGGCTTATCAAACCATTTACCATGGCCTTTTTTGCCTGGTTGTTTTTCTCCAACATTTATCAGGCCTGGATTGAGCCGGAGCTGGCAGGCGAGTACATTGCCGGGGCCATTATTCTGGGCGCAGCCCCTTGTACGGCCATGGTGTTCGTATGGTCATACCTGACTAATGGAGACCCTAATTATACATTGGTTCAGGTTTCCATCAACGACCTGATTATTCTGGTGGCTTTTGTGCCTATTGTAGGGCTATTGCTGGGTATTACCAATATTACGATTCCTTATGACACATTGGTTGCCAGTGTTCTTATTTTCGTAGTGGTTCCATTGGTGGCAGGTATCCTTACGCAAAAAATTCTTGTGAAAAGTCATGGAAAAGATTGGTTTAAAAATGTATTTCTACCAAAGCTTAAACCTGTCAGTATCGCAGCACTTTTAGTGACTCTGGTGCTGCTTTTTGCCTTTCAGGGACAGAATATTCTGAATAATCCTTTAATTATTTTGCTGGCTGCTGTGCCATTGGTTATTCAGACCTATTTTATCTTTTTCATTACCTGGTTTGCCGGAAGAAAAATGAAGCTACCCCACCCTGTTTGTTCGCCGGCTGCAATGATTGGAGCCAGCAACTTTTTCGAACTCGCAGTGGCCGTGGCAATTTCCCTTTTCGGACTGCAATCACCTGCTGCACTGGTGACTGTTGTTGGTGTGCTGGTTGAAGTCCCGGTGATGTTGTCTCTTGTGGCTTTGGCTAATAAGTGGAAGTATTAAATTTTTTAAAACGCACCCAAGATCGCTGACCGGAAAAAGACCAGAGAAGGTATCAAAAGATTGCCATGCAATTTCTAAAACTTCTTCCCACCTTGCTTTCGGCCTTACCGCTTATATTCAGATTCAAATTGTTGCATCGTAATTCGTTTGTTGGATGCTTACAGAGCATTTTTACCGTTTCCGGGCTAAACTTCAATCCAACCTAACGCAACAGCAGTATTACCGACTAAAATGTCCATTTTTTTAGTTCCCACATCATGATATATTCCCAGGGGATTATGCCTTTCATCTGTCATTGAACAGGCACCGGTTAATTTAAAATTTACCAAATTGAACGAAAGCTCTAAAACGGTTTTCAAGTCAGGGTCAAAGACTGAAGGTCGCAAACGAATTTCATTTTTTATTGACAATACAGCATCAACTCCTCCTCCAGCATCAATTTCCGCTCCAAGTGCAAATTTTTCCAATGTCATGCGTGTTCAAAGAGCTTTATTTACATCACTAATAATCGGGTTTTCAGTGAAGTCTATATCCCCGCACAGCAATAAAAAAACGGGCTGCCAGCATTCTGACAACCCGTTTTAACCTTAACCCTAACCCGCAACAAAAATAGTAAAAAATATATCCCAAAAAAATAGTCATCAAAAAAAAACATCATACACATTCAGAGAAAACTACATTCAAACCATGCATCCCTGAATTGGAATTATGCAAAAAGCGCAGAAAACACATTTTATAGTGTTTCTTCTGCGCTTTTTTTCGGGCCGTCAACATATTGTTGATGGCATGTTGTGCAGTTATGACATTATTCCGAAGCAGGTTCGA
>JBEPWN010000405.1:0-3124 GCA_041642395.1 Marinilabilia sp.
TGGGATGGAAGTCAGTTTCTTTTTCCACGCCGGTTTAAAGAAAATGGTTATGAAACTGCCCTTATAGGGAAATGGCATCTAAATTCTTTGCCTGGTGACGAATTTCATTATTCCAAAGTTTTGACAGGTGCCGGAAAGCAGGGTTTTTATTACAATCCGGAATTTTGCATCAACGCCACCGATACGGTAACTCAACAAGGTTACTCAACAGACATGATTACTGATGAATCTATTGAATGGCTTGAGCAAAGAAAGAATAAGGGTAATCCTTTCATGCTTCTGGTTCAGTATAAAGCACCGCATGTTCCGCGCATGCCTCACTTCAGGTATCTTGATAGGTATAAAAATGATACCATTCCCGAACCGGCAACTTTGTTTGATGATTACGCCACCCGGGAAAAATATGCCGCCCAAGCAAATATGGACATGCATTATCGTCCGGCGCCCCTGCTGGAAGATCATGATCCTTCTTCAAATATTTATTTTGACCGGATGACGGGCGAGCAGTTTGCGAAATGGCACTCCTATAAAGATCCGGTTACAAGAGAATTTCAGATGCTCAGGGAAAATGGTTTGCTGGAAGGTAAAGCGCTTAAAAAATATGAATATCAGCAATTCATAAAAGATTATTTGCGTATTGTAGACGGGATCGACGATAATGTGGGGAAAATTCTCAATTGGCTGGATGAAAATGATCAGTTGAAAGAAAATACCGTGATTGTTTATGCTTCGGATCAGAGTTATTTTACCGGCGAACACGGATGGGCTGAAAAAAGATTTATGTATGAGGAGGCTCTGAAAATGCCGTTCCTGATCAGATGGCCCGGACATATTAAGCCGGGCAGCCGTATAGATGACATGATTCTGAACATCGATTATGCTCCTACTTTTCTTGATATGGCTGGAATAGAATTCCCGGAAGACATACAGGGCCGTTCATTTAAGGCAGTTTTGGAGGGAAATACGCCTGCCGACTGGCGTAAATCCGTCTATTATCATTACTACGATCATGGTAAACATAATGTGCCACGGCATGAGGGGGTAAGATCAGAAAGGTATAAACTCATCCATTTTTATACCGATGGGAATTTCGAATTTTATGATCTTGAAGCAGATCCTCATGAAATAAATAATGTGTATGGACATCCGGAATATCAGGAAACCATAGATATTATGAAGCAGGAGCTTAAGAATCAAAGGGATTTTTATGAAGTGCCGGATTTTGTTTTTTCCAGTCCGTATGTTCCCTTTTCAGGTATTGAATCATTGAAAAAAGAAATGAAATGAAATTAATTCACATACGGAAAGTTGCATTGTCAGTTGGATTAGCGACTCTCGGACTCATGTCCTGTGGAGATTCAGAACCAAAGCAGGAAAGACCCAATATTCTTTTTATTATGTCGGATGACCATGCCGAGCAGGCCATCAGTGCATACGATCATCCCCTTTCGGAACTGGCCCCCACCCCAAATATTGATCGGTTGGCCGACAAAGGCGCTCTTTTTACACACAACTATGTAGGCAATTCCATTTGTGGCCCCAGCCGGGCCACCATTCTTACCGGTTTACACAGCCATAGCCATGGTTACATGCGAAACCAGGCAAAAGGATTTGATGGTTCACAGCCAACTCTATCCAAAATATTGCAAGCCAATGGATATCAAACTGCCGTTGTCGGGAAATGGCACCTGGTTTCAGAACCCACCGGTTTTGATTTCTGGCAAATTCTGAATGATCAGGGAGAATACAATAATCCCGATTTTATTACCGTGGGTGATACTGCCCGCTATTCGGGATATGTCACCGATCTGATTACAGGATTTACCATCGACTGGCTCGATAAGAGAGATCCGGACAAGCCCTTTTTTCTGATGATGCATCATAAAGCACCACACCGCAACTGGATGCCGGCCGAACGGCATTACAATCTTTATGATGATGTTGATTTTCCGGTGCCTGAAACTTATTTCGACGACTATGATGGCAGATTTGCAGCTGCTCATCAGGAAATGAATATTTATCGCGATATGTATGAGGGTCACGATCTGAAAATGGTTGAAAGAGAAGGAAGCAGAGACCTGCGCTTTGATCCCTGGCCTCATGTCTGGATCGAACGTCTTACTCATGAAGAAACCGAGCGTTTCTGGGATGCATACCGCGACAAGGCTGACAGTTATTTCCATCTGGATACCACCAATGAAAAAAGTGTGGCCTTGTGGAAATATCAAAGGTACATGGAAGACTATCTTGCCTCTGTCAAATCGGTGGATGAAAGCGTAGGCGAGGTGCTTGATTATCTTGAGGAGCACGATATGGCCGATAATACCATTGTGGTCTATACCACCGATCAGGGGTTTTACCTGGGTGAACACGGATGGTTCGACAAGCGTTTCATGTACGAAGAATCGATGATTATGCCTTTGGTGATGCGTTATCCCGGAGAGATTGAACCAGGAATGGTGATCTCGGAGCTTACGCAGAACATCGATTTTGCACCCACTTTCCTTGATTATTCGGGAATTGATATTCCGGATTACATGCATGGACGTTCATTCAGGAAACTTCTGGAAGGAGAAGCGGTGGATGACTGGCGAAATTCTCTCTACTATCATTTTTATGAGTACCCGGGTTTTCACAGCGTAAGGCGTCATTATGGTGTAAAAACCGCGCGTTATAAGTTGATTCATTTTTACCGGGAAGATATTTGGGAATTGTTCGATCTTGAGAAAGATCCCCTCGAGGTGAATAATATTTATGGGGAAGAGGGGACTGAAACCATTACGGAAGAGCTTAAGCAGGAATTGAGTCGATTGCAGGAAAAGTTTGATGTTCCTGAAGAACATCTTGAATAAAATCGGGGCTGTTTTTCAAATAATGCTTTGCCCCAATTAATGAAATAAGACCGCTAACGTCATTTGAAGAACTTAACCGCTAATTTCGCGAATTGCACGAATTGAAAGCTGCACAGCAGCTTTTGAAAGACGGCAAAGCCGTCTCGTGTAAAGACCCGTAATTTTCCAAACTAATTTTTGCCCTATTTTATTTTTTCTGCGTTAAGCTTTTTCGCCGTAGTTCACTATGGCTGCAAAGCTTGCCTTGAAAAAACAAAAATATCATCAAAAAT
>JBEPWN010000406.1:0-3122 GCA_041642395.1 Marinilabilia sp.
AATAGCTTCAATCTTATCTACCAGCTGATCCATAAATTCCTGTTTATCGTCAACCCACACTTCTTCGGGAATCCAGATCCGGTTGCGGCGTCCCTTGCTGTCGGTAAATGTCATGGCATCGGTAAAAACGTAATCGAACTCCCCGATGGCCTCAGGTGAAAAAAGTTTTACCCATTCCCTGCCTTCGGCCTGCATGCCTTTAAAGGTCGGACTCTCTTTTACGTTTTCCATATATGCATACAGGGAAGAGTCATTGGTGACGGGAAAATGCAATCCGCAATTGGGTGCTATACCGTAATTAATGCCGACACGCTGCGAATTTTCAACCACATCTTCAAGTGTTAATCCTCCTTTGAGGTGAATGTGATAATCAACCAACGGGAAACCGGCTTGCATGAGTTTTGTTACCTGGGTATCCCACTCTTGTGTCACCTGCATTTCAGCACGATCACCCTCAGGTAATCTTTTCACCCTGATGTCTTTAAACCAAACCGACCTGCCGGCATCGTGTCCCTGCAGTGCAAATGTTCCCTTGCCAAACTTCACTGCTTCTCCTCCATCCCATCGCCATGGAGCATCAGGCTCTATATAATCGTTTACTTTCACATCATTTACAAAAACTTCCACATGGTTTTCGATCACTTTGATGCCTACTTTAAACCATTCTTCATCTTCCACCAATGGATAATATACATTTCTGATGTTATAGATGCTCCCGGTTTTTCTGGGTTCGCGGTAATCTTCTGTTCCGGGATATGTATTGTTGATTTGTACTTCATATCCATTCAGGGGCCATCCTTCGGGCTGATATTGGGTATGAAAGAAAATACCGGAATTGGACAATTTATCAGCTTTTACCATTGTCTCGAATTCAAAATTCTTAAACTCACCATCGTAAAACAGATGAGCACGTGGCCCGGAACATTTGATGGCACCTTCATCAACCGTTATACTACCGGGATTTTCTGCTGTTTTTTCCCAGCCATCCAGACTTTTGCCGTCAAAAAGACTTTGCCATTCTCCTGTCTTTGGACCAGACTGGCACGAAACAAGGAAAAAGAGGGAAATGATCAATTCCAAAATAAATACTTTTCTCATAACACAATGTATTGTTAGATTATTATTTGTTAGGCTATTAGGTCAGTAGGTTGTTAGGTCGTCAGGTTATTAGGTCGGTAGGTTGTTAGGTCGGTAAGTTATTAGGTGTTTTGTAATTCGAATTTAAATCTACTCAGAATTTTAATCACTTCAAATTATCATCATTAAAAGATCAATTCTTGCAGCTACATGATTACTCAGATTAATTCTCGTCGCTAATTCTACTTTACGAAAATAGAAAAACATATTTCATGTTTTGATACCTATCACTGTGGATTTCTCTAAAACGCTATTGGTTGGCAGTAATTAGTAATGCTATATTCCTGGATTAGTTGGGATATTTTTTTCGGGCTGAAAGCCCGGCTTAATTCAGCCCAACGCAACGCGTTGGGTTGTTGCAAATTAATATTATCGCCCTGAAAGGGCAGCTTAATGGTTTGTTAAGTTAAGTTGGGCCTTCAGCCCGCTTAAAAAATACTCTTAATATATCCCGGTGCGCGCTGCCCCGGGCTGAATTAAAGTAGCCTTTCAGGCTGTATTTACTGAGCCTGGCATTTTTATTTAGTATCGTATTTAAAATCGTAAAGTAGAACTAAAAACACCTCCTAGAGATTGGGCAAAAGCAATCTGACGCATTATTACATTTACTTGATAACAAGCAACGGGTAAAGTAACTTTAAATAGTGTCTGTTCATAAAGTACCATTTACTGCGTTACGACAAGCTCAATGTGGCACGTTACGCTTGCCCAAAAATTACTTGCTTCGACAGGCTCAGTACAGGCATTTACTCAAGTAAACTGCGTATTTTCCGGCTTCGCAAGCCTTGTAACTGGCACTTTCTAAACAGACACATGGAACTTAAATATTTTTGCTGACTTTATAGACAAGCTTTAAATAATGAAAAAGATTCCGGACCAGGTGCACCTTCGATTCTATGAAGAGCTGAATCGTTATTTGCCCAAAGAAAAACGCAAGAGGCAATTCGATTATCACATCACAAAAGCTGTGACAATACAAGAAGTCTTAAATGACCTTGGTGTACCTTCATCTGAAATAGATCTTCTACTTGTGAATGGAGAATCCGCCGGATTGGATTTTGTTCTTCATGGAAATGAGCATGTATCTGTATATCCCCGGTTTGAACGATTTAATATTAACGACTTAACAAAAATAAGGGAAAAGCCACTCAGAGAGTTGAAATTCATTTGTGATTCACATTTGGGAAAGTTAAGCAAATATCTTCGTATGCTTGGCTTTGATACTCTTTTTGCGAATCAAAATTCCATTGACCAAATCATTGAATTGTCACTAAGTCAGAACCGGATCATTCTTTCCCGAAATCACCGGTTGGTGAAACACCGGTTGGTTACCCGGTCTCTTTGGGTAAGGTCTTTTGATCCTCTTGAACAGATAAGAGATGTTGTATTTCAACTGGATTTGCAGAACAGTATTTCACCTTTGACTCGTTGCATCGTCTGCAATGGCAGACTCGAAAAAATCGGAAAGGACAAAATTCAAAACCGGCTTGAAGAAGAAACGGCAAACAATTTTAATGACTTTTATATATGTCGGCAATGCGGGAAGATCTATTGGAAGGGTTCACATTATAATAACATGCTGACTTTAATTGAAACCCAGATTCTGCAACACTAAAAAAAATGAAGTGATAGTAAGGGCTTGACTTGCCAAAGCAAAGATTAATCAACTCGCTGTATATCATTTAGTCAAGCCCTGACTTGCGGATGTTAGGTGAAAATAAATTTATATCGCATCAATAACTTTAAAATCAATCGCAAATGGAACGTTCACACTTTTCACAAAAATTATTTATCGGCACTTCAGGATGGAGCTATAAGCACTGGCAGGAAAATTTTTATCCCGGGGATGTTAAATCGGCTGATTATCTTGAGTATTACACCAAAAAATTTGATTGTGTCGAACTCAATGCCAGTTTCTACCATCTCCCAAAACCAAAAACCATTGATGGTTGGGACGACCGTACACCAGATGATTTTCATTTCTG
>JBEPWN010000407.1:0-3119 GCA_041642395.1 Marinilabilia sp.
CCTACCGGAGCCAGCCATGAAAAGAACCTGACTCCCACTCCGGAATGAAAAAAGAGCACTATGGCTGAAACATATCCAAGAGTTAGTGCCGGTCCACCAAAACCCGACAAAAGATATGAAATTACCACCCAGAAATTCATTTCATTCATACTAAAATTCATGGCTATGAATGCATACAAAACACCAGCAGGAACACCCCCAATTAATCCAACCTTCAGCAAACTCCTGAAAAGACCAAGATGCGCGGCTATATTATTGAGATAGCCTTTTCTGGCAGCATACTGCCCAACAAGGAACATGGCAAGAACATTAGGATAAAAAAAGAAAACCGCCGGAAGCATTATCCGGTACTCCTCCAATCGCATCCTGAGTATTTCCGAAAAACTGCCGTTTGCGTAAACATCCAACGCTTTTCCGATCATCAATGCCATAGATGATTTCTGTTCCTCCATGGCTGCATTGATTTCTTGTGCCGATTCGGGAAACATCATCCCTATCTTGAATGCAATGGCGAAAAAAGCTGTTAATGACGCAGGAATGAGGATTAAAACAATGGCCCAACGAATAAGAACAGGATCGGGGGTATTTCTAAAAAGTATCAGTAAAAAGCCCAGCAGCCCGTACCAGATAAGAATATCGCCCGGCCACAGTAATAAAACATGGGCCACACCAAAAAGTACCAGCACTGTCAAACGCCATTTATATACTCTTAGCACCTTCCGGAAATCATCGGATGGCTTATGCAAAAACAACCAGAATCCATACCCAAAAAGCATGGAAAAAAGAACATAAAATTTACTTTCAAAAAATGCACGTATGATAAATTCTGCAACCTGATCGGCAAAACCATCCCAAAGAGTGACGGAAGAAAAAGAAACTGCAACGGGAGCATTCATCCATTGCATATTGACCATAAGAATACCGAAAATTGCGAAACCCCGCAATATGTCCAGAATCTTAATCCGGTTTCCGGAAGTGACAGGCGATAAATGTTGAGACATAAGGTCAAGTTTTTGTCAGGATTATTTATCTTGTAAAATTGAAAAATATTTTTTTAATAAGCAAGAAAGGGGAAAAAGGCAGAGGGCATGGAGCATGGGGAAAATTTTCAAATTCATAAGATTCATCTTAAATCTTATATCTAATCCCGAAGGGTCGGGACTAACGATCTATTGAATATTCAACATCTCATAAAATATAAAACTATGAAAACAAGACGTTCATTTCTAAAAAAGATCACAGCCGGAACGGCACTGGCCACTTTAATTTTCAATCCTGTAAATGCATCAGGTAAAGCAAGAGATTACTCAAATGTGCTTATTCATCATGTGTTTTTCTGGATGAAAAATCCCGACAATCAGAATGATCGAAAACAGTTTGAAAATGCCATCCACAAGCTCACATCCATTAAACTAATTCATAAAAGTCATTTTGGTGTGCCCGCCCCCACCGAGGACCGGGAAGTGGTTGATCATTCATATTCATATTCCTTAATGTTAATATTTAAAAGCAAAGAAGATCAGGATGTTTACCAGACCCATCCTACCCACAAAGATTTTGTAGATAACAACCAGCATTTATGGGATAAAGTCGTCGTGTATGATTCGGTAGATGCATAATCTCTGGCACCCGGGACAGGACGGAATGTTCCAGGTTCACTTTTTTTACTAAATTTGCCCGAAACAGCCGTATTATGATCGCAGATTTATTTATTCCTTGTTTTATTGACCAGCTCTATCCCACCACAGGTTGGAATATTGTCAAAGTTCTTGAAAAGGCAGGCGTCGAAATTAATTACAACCCGGGTCAAACTTGCTGCGGTCAGCCCACTTTCAACAGTGGATACTGGAACTCATCACGAAAGCTGGCAGAAAAATTCCTCTCTGATTTTCCGCATGACCGCCATATCGTGGTCCCATCGGCCTCTTGTGCCGGATATGTGCGAAATCATTATGCCGAATTATTTAAAGATCAGCCTGAAAAACATGCAGATGTGGAACGCGTAAGCCGGAATGTGGTTGAATTCACCGATTTCCTGGTTAATCATCTCAAAATTGAAGAATTTGGTGCATGCTTTCAACATAAAGCAACATATCATGATGCCTGTTCGGCACTGAGAGAATATGGGCTCAAAGATGAGCCTCACCGTCTTTTGTCAAATGTTCACGGACTGGATCTGCAAAAGTTGCCCGATAACACAACCTGCTGCGGTTTTGGAGGAACTTTTATGGTCAAGTTTGTACCGGTATCAACTGCGATGGCAGAACAAAAAGTAGAAAATGCACTTTCAACAGGAGCTGAATACATCATATCGACCGAAGCTTCATGCCTGCTGAATATTGAAAGCTACATCAAAAAGAACGAATTACCCATTAAGACAATTCATATTGCAGATGTTTTGGCGAAGTTTTGAGTTTCTGGTTTCTGGTTTCTGGTGAAAAAAGGTTACACCGAGTCTCACCGAGTAAACCACAGAGTTTCACAGAGGTTTTGGGTTTCGAGTTCTGGTTTCATGTTTCGTATTTCCGGTTATAAAGGCCTCTAACTTCTCAACATCTAACTTCTAACCTCTAGTTCTGGGTTTTGGGTTGAGAGTTTCGGGTTTCTTGTTTTGGGTTTTAGTTTAGTTAAATCTCTACTAGCCTACTGACCTACTGGCCTAATCACCTACTGACCTAATCACCTACTGGCCTAATCACCTAGTTTTCTTGTTTTCAGCTTATAGATTATAGAACTTCTGATTCTTCTAATTTTTTAATTTCGGAAAGAATGGCTTCGGGGCGCATGTAAATTCGTCTTTTAAATTCGCGATATTTCTCATCAACATCAGATTCATCAATCACATAAGCACTCCAATAATACAGGAAAAAGCCGAAACCTTCGTCAATGACCATTTGATCAACTTCATGCTCAAACTTATGCTTGCCGCGTTTTGAAAGATATTGCCACGCTCTTTTAGCCAGTCCGAAAAAATTGCGATTATTATAATCCCTCACATGCATAAGCTCATGAGCCATTAATCCTACCCTGGCCTCTTTGGGAACATTCCGAAAAAGAACACCGGCAAATTCCTCACAACTATTTATCGACAAAATATAGGTTCGTTTTTCAGGCTTTTT
>JBEPWN010000408.1:0-3118 GCA_041642395.1 Marinilabilia sp.
CAATAGACCGGTAGATTTTGAGATATAAGATTTAAGATAATTCGTATCCCGAAGCTTTGGGAATTGATTATCTGTTTATTGATCTGATTTACCGGCAAAATTTAAGCAATTAACTATCAGGTAATTATAAGACTTTAACGGAGTATTAATTTAATTAATGGAAATTCAGGAGTTATTTTGAAATTCCGGCAATCAAAATAAAAATTCATCGTTCACATAGCACAAACGCATACTTTCAAAGTTAATATGACGCGAGATTATCTCTGGAGAGAAATAAAATCATATCTGATCATAACCGCTGGCCTGGCATTTGGAGCCATCGGCTGGACAGGATTCATCATCCCCAGCGAAATTGTGGGCGGAGGGCTTACCGGCATTGCAAGTATTCTCTTCTTTCTGTTCGATATCGATGTGGGAATGAGTAGCCTTCTTATTAACGTCGGACTCATCGTGCTGGCCATGAAAACCATCGGAGCATCGTTTGGGATCAAAACCGTTTACAGCGTAGTGATATTTGCAGGTTTCCTGTCTTTTTTCAGCAATGTATTTACCGAACCACTTGTTTCAGAACGAATGATGGCAGCAGTAACAGGCGGCATTTTATGTGGAACAGGCGGCGGACTAATTTTCGCCAATGGAGGCAGTGCGGGAGGGACCGATATTATTGCAATGATCATCAATAAATATAATAATTATAGTTTGGGTCGATTATTGCTGACAATGGATGCCATTGTCATACTGTCCGCTTATCCCATATTCAAATCAATAGAAACAATGGTTTACGGCTTTATGACAATGGCCGTAATTGCGTATACCATAGACCTGGTGATAACAGGAAATAAACAAACTGTCCAGTTATTTATATTTTCACGTAAACATAAAGAGTTGTCTGAAAGGATTGTACACACCGGGAAAAAAGGCCTTACAATTATACCGGCTATAGGCGGATATACCGGTGAAGAAATAAAACTATTAATGGTTTTTGCCCGTAAAAAAGAATCGTCTATCCTTTTTCGGATCATAAAAAGCATAGATCCCGAAGCATTTATCGCTGTGGGCAACGTAATGGGTATTTTTGGAGAAGGATATGATAAATTGAAAATTAGAGAGAAGAAAAGAAAACCACTCAACGAGATTGAAGCAGAATTATGAAGAAGAAACACATTTTTGGCCTGATTATATTGTTATTATTGGGATTCTCAACATTTTGGTGCTACCGCCATTTCAGCGGGCTGACAACACCACATCCGTCGTCATTGCCTGGCAACCCTGAGATGGTAATATTACCACCTCCCTCACCACCAGAAACGCTTTATGGCATAAAAAAAGACTCTTTCATCATAGAAGAAGGCAGAGTCAGATATGCCCAGAATCTGGCCACTATTTTATCGGCACATGACGTTGGTTACCGCACAATCCACAATCTGGCAAAAGCATCCGAAGATGTATTTGATGTGAAACGTATTAAAGCCGGCAATCCCTATACAGTATTTTTGAAAGAGGAAAATGATTCCACGGCGGTTCCGGCCTGGTTTGTTTATGAAATAGATCAGGTTGAATATCTGGTGATGTCGCTAAAAGGGGACCCTGTTATTTATCGTGAGACCAAAGAAATAACCACCCGGCGCAAAAAAGCAGTCGGCATCATCGAATCATCATTGTGGAACACCATAATGGACAATAATCTGAATCCCAATCTGGCATTGGACTTATCGGACATATTTGCCTGGACCGTCGATTTCTTTGGCATAGAAAGAGGGGATTATTTTACAGTAGTATATGATGAGCAATATGTAGATTCAATTGCCATCGGAATTGAAAAAGTTCACGCCGCCTTTTTCAAGCACAGAAATAAACCATTTTATGCTTTTCGGTACGAACAAGACAGCATTATGAGCTTTTTCGATGAAAAAGGAGCAAGTTTGCGCAAAGCTTTTTTAAAAGCGCCTTTGAAATTTTCCCGCATCAGCAGCAGGTTTAGCAACAGCCGGATGCACCCGGTTCTAAGAATAAGGCGACCTCACCATGGCATTGATTATGCAGCTCCTACAGGCACACCAGTTTATGCACTGGGTGATGGACGGATAACGCACAGAGCCTGGGATCCCAGAGGAGGTGGAAATTACATAAAAATCAAGCACAACAGCGTTTACAGAACTACGTACATGCATTTATCCGGCTTTGCCAAAGGCATCACCAAGGGCAAATACGTTACTCAGGGTCAACTTATCGGGTATGTAGGCTCCACTGGATTGTCAACCGGCCCTCATTTGGATTTCAGAATCTACAAAAACGGAAAACCAATCGATCCTATGAAAGTAGAAGCACCGCCGGTGGAGCCAATACATGACGAAAAAATGACCGAATTTGAAGAATATATTGTTTCCTGGAAAATGGAACTAGACAGTCTGACCATGGTTTATTCACACCCCGCAGACTCTATGATTGTTGCTCCAGAACTTGCCGGATTATTTCCGGATAGTGCTTATATTCAAGGTTATGAATTTTATTTGCCAGTGACTCCGGCGTATCATCATCTTCAACCTTACAACGAGCCTGGAAAATAATGTCGCCGTCGTCATATTTTTCATTGACAAAATGAATGGTAATACCAGATTCCTTTTCACCATTTTCAATTACCTTTTCATGAACACGGTTGCCATACATTCCTTTTCCGCCATATTTAGGGAGCAATGCCGGATGAATGTTTATAATACGATTTGGAAATGCCTGAACAATATGTTTAGGGATAAGCCAAAGGAAACCCGCTAAGACAATGAGGTCAGGGGCAATTTTAGTCAGAAAGTCAAGCACATCCGTGGAATCAGAAAACATCTCGCGATCGAAGACCATTGTTTTGATATTTAACCTTTTAGCACGGTCAAGAACCCCTGCATTCGACCGATTAGACAGAATATACGAAACCTCCACATCGGGATGGTTCTGAAAAAAAAGTGCAATATTTTCGGCATTGGTTCCCGACCCCGATGCAAACAGTACAATACGTTTCATTATCAATATTTTATGATATAAAAAAGACCCTTAAAGTAAGTTCAAAATTAGAAAAAAGAGACATGAAAACTAATTTACTTTGAGGAATATTTGATTTATTTTGTGC
>JBEPWN010000409.1:0-3112 GCA_041642395.1 Marinilabilia sp.
CGATTTTTTCTGGTCCCGGACAATATTTCCAGGTTAATGCTATATTGGTTTGTTCTGCCATAAACAACTGGTAATAGTTTAACCCGCCCAAAATTAAATGGATATTGTCCGGGACCTTATATTTTTTCATGCTTGAGTCACTATTCTGTTTAGGCTATAAAGTTTGGACTCTCAATTGTTTCAACGACTTCTTTAGCCATTCCCTTAATATCTTCTTCACACGCAAAAAACATTCCTTCCGGTAAATAATCATTTCCGGCGATGCTCCCACATCCGGCAAACACAACACCCCGAACAAAAAAATCTCTGATGGTTTGTATGGCAAGTGCTTCAGATGTCAGGTCAGAATTTGTGAAAATAATCCCGTTGGCACCTTTGTCAATCAGTCGCTGGCAGGTATCAATAATATCTTTTTGTTTGTGGTCCGGGTCAGTTAAGAACTCAATGTTCTCTGGTATGTCAAAACGTTCGCAATAGTTGTCTTTGTAAGCGCTGATTTTTTCTTTTTGTTCTTCAGAATCTTTAACCGTACCCATTAAGCCAATGGCTTTTTTGTTGTGGCGATATAATTTTGTAATTAATTGGTTTATTTGTTCTGAATAATCCGGAATTATATGGGGTATGTCTTTGTGTTTAAAGCCTGCACAAACCACCGGTATTTCCGATGCAAATTCTTTGATTCGGGCAGGCAGCGTATTCTCTTCTAAAAAAATAAAACCGTCGGCCGGTAAATCGGTAATTTTCTGTAAGGCATTTTCGGGTATAACTACCTTGGGAATTATTGTGTATTCCTTGTTTTCTGAAGCTTCAATAAGATGATGAAGCCATAAGGCATTCTGGGAGATGGAAAAATCAGATGCTGCAACTCCTATAATTCCGGTTTGTCCGTTCAATCGTCCGGGACTAAATCTGCCGGGCCGGTAATCCATCTTTTTTGCAATCATTTTTACATGTTCCTGGGTCGATTTGGCAATATTCACCTGGTCGGCTTTATCATTTAACACAAGAGAGGCTGTTGTTTTTGATACACCGGCCGCTTTGGCGACTGAATTCAGGGTGGCTTTTTTCATAACTAAATATGTTTAGGTAAGGCAAAGATATAAAATAATTCTCTGGTAACCCGGAAAAATAAGGCTCATTGGATTTGTAATCCAAAATGGAATATTTTGTGTTGTAGTGGACTACTTGTTAATTCTTTATGCACGGCGGATTACAAATCGGTAAGTTGAAAACGTGTGGTTTGCAATCCAAATAGGCGGGAGTCAACTATTAATGCATTCAATTGTAAAAATCAACAAATTGGGGAAAGTGTATTCAACACTGTTTTTGCTAAAAAGCCGGGTGTATTTCACAAATTAATCCAACAAAAGACCAAATTGGTCAACAATACGTTAACGAACGACAAATTTTGTGTTCAAAAAACAATGTTTCTTCGTACTATTAAGGAACCATAAATCAGAAAAAAATGAATACCAGTTTTGAGATAATTTGTCGTTTCGGAATGAATAGAAATTTATGCCGGATTTTTGGAAAAATCATAGTCTGTTCGTTTGTAATTTTTACATACGGCACTTTTGCTGTACAGGCTCAAAAACCTTTGGAACACGAGCAACGCATATTCCGATCCGCTGACAATAAGCTGTTCATCAATAAAAACCTGCCATTGTATATCAGAGTGGCTTCTTCACCCGAGGATGAAGCGGATTCATGGTTACTGGAAAGCAGTAAGACCCGTGAATATGCAAACCCAATGTATCTTGATACCGAAGGATTGAATACTCTTCGATCTCCTTCGGCTGTTGATACTGCAACAAAGAAAACTGTTTATCCTCTGAAGGATATAATTTTTGATGTTTTTGCTGATGGTGAAGCACCTGTTTCAAAATTGATTTACGGGCAATCGACTGTTTATAAAAAAGACGATATCTTCTTTTTTGCTAATGATATGGATCTAAAATTTGATGCTTCTGATCAAATTTCCGGCATTGATGATGTTTTTTACTCCATAAATGGCAATGATTATATTTCGTCACAAAAACATCCATTGGATATTAAAGATGAAGGAAATTATAATCTTAAATTTTATGCTGTTGACAATGTTGGGAACGTAGAAACCCTGAATGTTTTGAATTTTGTGGTTGATGTTACTCCACCGGTCACCAGTCATCAAATTAATGGAATAAATAAAGATAATATTTTGGCTCACGATGCCACAATTACACTTTCTGCAAGGGACAGTCTATCGGGAGTTGCTCGTGTTTTTTACGCCATTGACGACGGCGGCTATGTCGTCTATAATAAACCAATTCCGGTTTCTTTATTGAATGATGGTGAATCGAAAATAGCTTATTATTCGGAAGATCAAGTCGGGAATAAAGAAGAAATACAATATATCGGAACAGTGGCTTCTGGGAAAAAACAGGATGATGGCGATGGAGAGGTTTTTGATTATTATATCGATCGCGAAGCGCCTGTTGTTAAATTAAGCTTCGAAGGGGATTATCATGAGGATGGAAAAGAATTCATCTCTTCGCGTACCAAAGTGGTTTTATCGGCTACTGATGACAAGTCCGGCGTGCAAAAAATCATGTACAGTTACAATTCATTTCTTACCAACGAAGAATATCAAGAGTCGTTTCGACCACAAGGTAATGGGAATATAAAAATATCCAGCACTGCCACTGATTGGGTCGAAAATACTGCAGAAGAATTTGATCGACATTTTTTTATTGATCAAATTCCACCGGAGAGTAAAATATCTTTTAATGGATCTGTATTTCGAAACCGGGATACTTTATTTGTTTCCGGGCAAACTATGATTGAAATTACAGCAGCCGACAAGGAAAGTGGGGTGAAATCTATAAATGTCATTCATAATGATGTGGAGCATCTTTACGAGAAATCTTTTGTGGCCGGAAATGCGGGTCGTAATAACATTCAGTGGATGGCTGTGGATAATGTTAATAATAAAGAGAACGAGCATTCCTTGATTTTTGTTGTTGACGAAAAGCCCCCTTCTATACATCATCACTTCAGTGTTGAGCCTATTGGAGAAAAGGTAGTGCGTGACGAGAAATATACGATCTATCCCTCCAATACCAAAATATATATG
>JBEPWN010000410.1:0-3108 GCA_041642395.1 Marinilabilia sp.
AAAAGCCACCTGAACTTGAATATAAAGGAAAATACCGTATTGCAGGAAATTTCATGATTCGCACCTATAGATCAGGAACGGTACAACAAGTACCTTCGCAGAATGAAATTGACAAGCTCAGACAAAAATACCCCGAATTAATCATTAAACTTCATGTGGAAGAAGGCATGGATTTATCCGAGCTACACGGGCAGGACAGTTATAGTTTTGAACTGGCCAATTTGTTTCTGGGAGCTGATAATCAGTTAGAATTATTAACCAAATACCATGATTGTCTGAAGAATTTAACATTCAGAATCAATAATAAAGAATTAATAGATGTAGAATAATCAGAAAAGCTGACTATAATTGTCAGATATTTTTGTTCTCATTCATAAATTTCACTAATTTCCGAAAAAACAAAAATTCCTTTAGAGATGATCCAAAACTTCGACTTAGAACAACTTCAGGAAAAAGGCATCAGCAAAGAAGCCATAGAACAACAAATAGAACGCTTCAAAGAAGGGTTTCCAGCTCTCAAAGTAGAAAGGCCGGCCAGCCTCACTGATGGAATTATTCCGTTTTCAGACAAATTCATCAAATCTTATAAAAAAGTATATCATCAGGAAATTGACAAAGATCTTCAGCCTCTGAAGTTTGTGCCGGCATCAGGTGCAGCCTCACGCATGTTTAAGGCACTGTATCAATATCTGGAAAATCCCGTGAAAATTTCAGAACTAAGTGGTGGCCATCCGGTGAAGCAGGTAGTAACCGAGTTGCCAAAATTTGCCTTTTTCGGGGAATTAAAAAAATTCTTCCCGGAACATGATCTGGAAAATCAGGATATAAGAGTTTCTCTGGCACCTCAATTAATTGGAAAGATTATTAATGAAGATGGTCTCAATTACGGATCCTTACCAAAGGGACTTATTCTTTTTCACAAATATCCGGACGCACCCCGGACATCAATGACCGAGCACCTTGCTGAAGCAGCGCTGTATGCAAAAGATAAGAATGGAAAAGCCGTGATCCATTTCACAGTAAGTCCCGAGCATCTTGATCCTTTTAAAGCAGAATTAGAAAAAACCAGAGCTTCAATGGAGAATGAAACAGAAACTTCATTCGGGGTTGAATTCAGTTTTCAAAAACCACATACTGACACCATCGCTGTACTTCCCAACAATGAGCCCTTCAGAGATGAAAACGGAAAACTTTTTTTCCGACCCGGTGGTCACGGATCTCTTATTGAAAACCTCAATGATTGTGAAGCAGACATTATTTTCATTAAAAACATCGACAATGTGGTGCCTGAACACAAATTATCATTGATCACTGATTACAAACAGGCGCTGGGAGGCCTGGCACTGGAAATACGAAATAATATATTCAGCTACATCAGCCGGTTACAGGAAAAATCATCACCCGAACTGATTGATGATGTCCGCAATTTCCTGAGAGAAGCCCTGCACACCGATTATCCCAAACATTTGATGGATGCTTACATCGACGAACAAAGAGCCTATCTTTTACAATTTCTGAATCGGCCCATTCGTGTTTGCGGAATGGTGAAAAATGAAGGAGAACCGGGCGGAGGTCCATTTTGGGTGAAAGACAAAAACAGGCAGGACACTCTTCAGATTGTAGAAAGTTCGCAAATAGACATGGACAATCCGGACCAACAGAAAATATTTGAAGGCAGCACCCATTTTAATCCGGTTGATCTGGTCTGCATAACCAAAGACCATAACGGAAACAAATTCGACCTGCTAAACTACATTGATCCGGAAACAGGATTCATTTCTACAAAATCCATTGGCGGCAATACAATTAAAGCCATAGAGCTACCGGGCTTATGGAATGGGGCCATGGCCAACTGGCTGACCATCTTTGTGGAAGTACCGGTGGAAACATTTAATCCTGTAAAAACAATAAACGACCTTTTACGACCGGCACACCAGCCAGCATAACAGATACCGAAAAGAACAATTTTGTTGTATTGGCTTTTCATAAAGATTGCGTACTTTTGCATGACTAAAAATAGTGCTTATGTTTGAATCATGGTCTGCACATTTCAATGAAGTCAAAGAAGCTGTAGAGCGCTTTGAGAAAATGGAATATAACGGACAGAAATACTTTTTTGACGTTCACAGTATTGAAAATATATTTGATTTTTATATAGATAAACTTCAGTTCAAAAAGGCTGAGCGTATAATTGAAATAGGCATTGGCCAACATCCCGATGCTTCCACTTTACGCGTAAAACAAGCCATTATGTTTATCGAAAAGGGAAGATTTTCCAAGGCGGCAGCTTTGCTCGAAAATCTTTTGCTCATCGAAAAGTCGAATCCGGAAGTATATCTTAATCTTGGTTACGTATATCTGCGTAACGATCAAAACAAAAAGGCCATCCAGGTATTCGAAAATGGATTGAAATTCGCTTTCAATGAAGAAAATGACATCCTACTGGATGTCGTTTTGTATCTTAATCAATTTAAGGAATACGGAGCTACCATTGATATACTCGGACTACGCTACAAAAAAATTGAACAGGACGAGAATCTGCTTTTCGAGATGGCTTATGCGCTGGATAAGGTTGATGAAGACCTGATGGCATACAATGTTTATCAGGATGTCCTGAATATTAATCCTTTTTCTGACAATGCCTGGTATAATTCAGGCATTTCGCAGGTAAAACTGGGCAATCTCGAAAATGCCTATGAAGCTTTCGATTTTTGCCTGGCTATAAACCCCGAACATTCTCAGGCTTACTTTAATAAAGCAAACAGCCTGGCTCAACAAAACCGGTATGCTGAGGCGCTGGACAACTATCTCGAATGCATTTCATATGACCTGCAACAAGCACGCTGCCTGCACTACATCGCAGATTGCTGGAATCAGTTAGGCAACACAACCTCTGCCATTAAATTTTATGAAATGGCAGTTGCAACCGATTTTATGGATTTTGATGCATGGGAAAGCTATGCCCGCTTTCATCTCGAGGGCCATGAACCCCAATTATGCCGGAAAGTAATTGCCAGGGCCATGAAAGAGAAAGAACTTATGGACGATGAAGAGTTGGGCACTTTTTTTCATCTGAAAGCACAAACATATGTTCTGGATGAAGATTGG
>JBEPWN010000411.1:0-3095 GCA_041642395.1 Marinilabilia sp.
TTTAAGGCATCCGTTGTCGAAAAGACCCCTGGATTTTCAATGTTTTCACCAACCAGGCGAATTTGAGGAACACGGATTTGCCGGTTGGTTCTGTACCTGAGTTCATCTTTGGGGTTTCGTCCGGTATTTTTTCTAGGTCTTCCTATGTCTAAACCCTCCTTTTCTTTTAGTTAATAAATTTGATTTTTTAGTCCTGTTTGCAAAATCAAGCCCCACACGGGCTTTGTTTATTTGCATATATTTTTATCCCTGACTTAAATATTTGGGATATATGTTTTTTGCCGGCTTTTATATTAAATGCCTTATTCAATACTCCGTTAAACTTTTGTGATGAATTGTCAGTTAATACTTCAAATTCAAAATATTCAAGGTCTTACAAGGTTATTCTTCAATATGATACAATCTATCTAACATCTAACCTCTAAAAATCCATAATCAATAAATTCCACAAAAATCTAAGACGTTGCTTCTATCTCTTCAAGCATTTTTTTCTCCTCCTTATGAATGAATGAAGCGAAATTATCAACAGACATAACGCCCTGATCTCCTTCTCCCTGACGGCGTACGGATACCTCGTTGTTTTCAACTTCTTTCTCTCCCACGATCAGCAGGTACGGAATGCGCTTCAATTCATTGTCACGTATCTTTTTACCGATCTTCTCATTGCGGTCGTCTAAGACGGCGCGAATATCGGAATTATTCAGCAAACTTAAAACATTTTTAGCGTATTCGTTGTATTTTTCGCTGATTGGCAGTATTACCACCTGCTCCGGAGTGAGCCAGAGAGGGAATTTACCTGCTGTATGCTCTATCAAAACAGCTACGAAACGCTCCATGCTGCCAAAAGGTGCCCGGTGGATCATGATTGGGCGATGTTTTTGATTGTCCTGCCCCACATATTCCAGTTCGAATCGTTCCGGAAGATTATAATCCACCTGGATGGTTCCCAACTGCCACTTTCTGCCGATGGCATCGCGCACCATAAAATCGAGCTTGGGTCCGTAAAAAGCTGCTTCGCCTGTTTCTACAGTGGTTTGCAATCCTTTTTCTTCACACGCTTCGATAATGGCCTGCTCAGCTTTATCCCAGTTCTCGTCCGACCCGATGTATTTTTCTTTGTTGGTTGAATCGCGAAGTGAAATTTGTGCAATATAATCGTTAAAGTCAAGTGCTTTAAAAATATAGAAAATAATGTCAATTACTTTCTTGAACTCATCTTTTAACTGATCGGGACGACAAAAGATGTGTGCATCGTCCTGAGTAAAGCCTCTTACACGTGTCAGTCCATGAAGTTCACCGCTTTGTTCGTAACGGTAAACTGTACCAAATTCTGCATAGCGTATGGGCAAATCGCGATAGGAATGGGGCTTAACGTTATATATTTCACAATGGTGGGGGCAATTCATGGGTTTCAGCAGGAATTCTTCCCCTTCGTTGGGAGTACCGATGGGCTGAAATGAATCGGCACCGTATTTGGCATAATGCCCCGATGTTTCGTAAAGTTCTTTTTGTCCGATGTGCGGTGAAATTACCGGCTCGTAACCGTATCTTACCTGTACGCGCTTCAGAAAGCTTTCCAACCGTTCACGAAGTTTTGCTCCTTTAGGCAGCCACAGTGGCAATCCTTGACCCACCCTTTGCGAAAATGCAAACAATTCAAGCTCTTTGCCCAGTTTCCGGTGGTCGCGCTTTTGTGCTTCTTCCAGTTTCACCAGGTATTCTTCCAGTAATTTTTGCTTGGGAAATGAAATTCCGTAAACACGGGTCAGCTGTTTTCGTTTTTCGTCACCGCGCCAATATGCACCGGCAATGCTGAGCAATTTTATGGCTTTGATGGGGGCTGTTGTTGGTAGATGTGGCCCGCGACAAAGATCGGTGAAACTGCCTTGTTCGTAAAACGTGATGGTGCCGTCTTCCAGATCATTGATCAGCTCTATTTTATAGGGATCGCCTTTTTGTCCAAAAAAGGAGAGGGCCTCCTGTTTTGAAACTTCCCGGCGTTGATATTCCTTTTTTTCACGTGCCAGTTCCAGCATCTTTTTCTCGATCACGGGCAGATCGGCATCTGTTAATACACGATCACCCGGATCCACATCATAATAAAATCCGTTTTCTATGGCTGGGCCAATACCGAATTTTATGCCCGGGTATAGTTCCTGAAGAGCTTCTGCCAATAAGTGAGCGGACGAATGCCAGAAGGCATGCTTTCCTTCTTCATCTTCCCATTTATGCAGTTTGATGTGGGCGTCCTCGTTGATCGGGCGGTGAAGATCGTACAACTGATCGTTCACGGTGATGGCCAGCACTTCTTTGGCCAGTCGCGGACTGATGTCCCGGGCGATTTCCTGGCCGGTAATGCCTTCCGCGTATTCACGCACCGATTGATCGGGTAATGTTATTTTTATCATTGGTTTTGTGTTTTGCTTTTTTAGAACATGCAAAGGTAAGGATATGCGGGGGAAAATAAAAATGATCAATTACCAATGATCAATTACCAATGATCAATTACCAATGATCAATTATCAATGATCAATTATCAATGAACAATTACCAATGAACAGTTATCAATGAGCAATTACCAATGAACAGTTATCAATGAGCAATTACCAATGAACAGTTATCAATGAGCAATTACCAATGAACAGTTATCAATGAGCAATTACCAGTGATCAATGAGCAATTACCAGTGATCAATTAACAGTTATCAATTGAAAAGGCATAGGGCATGGGGCATCGAGCATAGGGATGGGGGTAAGGAGCAAAAAAGGTGAGAGGGCGAAGTTACGAGGTTGGCCAAACCCGACTGTGGCAGGGCAGACCTTTTTGAGCGCCGAAACCGGTTGGCGTTGTAGGGTTTGATGTTGATATAGAATTGGGATTAGCCACTGACCAGCTCCGTACCAGCTTCGTACCAACTTCGTGACAGATTCGTTATAAATTCATTATTAAGTTGTTATTAAGTCGTTTTAAACTCAAATTAAAGTCAGTTATAATTGAATTTAATTTGAGTTTATAATGAGTTTACATTGAGTTTAATATGACTTTACTATGGAGCAGTTACGAAGTTGGTCCGAAGCAGGTCCGAACGTGAACCA
>JBEPWN010000412.1:0-3090 GCA_041642395.1 Marinilabilia sp.
AAAAGTTCTAGTTCTTACTGAAGGACACTGCTTTCGTAATCAAACGCTGGATATATGCGGAAAAGATAAACAAAACAACAATGCTTTCGGTTTTTTCTACGAAAGCGGCAGCATAGAAGCATTAAAGGCGATGGTACGCAAAGGAATTGGCTATACCCTGGTTCCTGAATTATCGGTAGATTCAATGACAGACAAACCATTTGTTCGCCGTTTTGCTGATCCGGAACCGGTACGGGAAGTTAGCATTGTAGCGCATCAGAATTTCAACCGGCAGTTGCTGATTGATCAAATGAAAAATTCCATTCTCAGCAACCTTCCTGAAAATATATCCAAAACAAAGCAGTTTAAGAAGATCAAGTGGCGATAAAAGCTCTGATTGTCGATCAAAAATCCCACAATGACGCCTTTCGACGTATGCATGGGGGCGAAATGAGAACAGATGAAGATTTACTAATAGAACCGCATCCTTTTAGAAATGAAGTTTTTAATACCAATAATCCGGTAGTTGCAGAAATTCTCAATAATGGAAAAGAAATAAAGAACGACGCAGCCTAAGGGATGTAAGTTACCACTTGGATTGATAGTTTAAAAGAAGTGGATGATTATAAGGTTAATGAATTAAAAAATTGCTTCACTTCGTTGACAATGTCTGGGCTTTATTGGAATTCTGATTAAATACGAATAAAATATTTCCATTCTCTTGCATATTAAAAAATCATTTCATAAACTTGTACCATCAAAACATAATAAAAGTCATAAAAGAGGGCTAACAACATGTCCTTTTGACTAAATAATTAAACATATTTAAGATGAACAATACAGTTTGCAATATTTGGTGGTGGCGTCATTTTTTCCTTCCTCTTACGGGGTGAAGGCGATGGCCTCATGCACTATTGTAAACAAACAATATCATCAAAAAAGGCTTGCCGGATCACGGTAAGCCTTTTTTTTTGCTTTTTTTTTAAAATAATCAGAAGAAACAACAAAAAATAAAACAAACCTACCTATGACAAAACAAAAATTAAACCTCTCGTGCAGTCATATCCCTGCCCATATAGGCGATGTGGTCACACCCGTCAGCATATATCTGAAGTTGCGCGACCTGTTTCCCAATACCATATTACTGGAAAGTTCGGACTACCATGGAGGCAACAACTCGCTGTCATTCATTTGCTTCAGACCAATTGCTGATTTTATTGTGGAAAACGAAACAGTAAAATGCAGATATCCCGACGGAAGCATATCGGAAACAAAACTGACTTCAGAAAAAAGCGTTCCGGTTCAGATACAGGAATTCATGAACAGTTTTGACATCCCCGAAAAGGAACAAAAAAACTGTCCGGTACCAGCTTCAGGTTTTTATGGTTATACAGCTTATGACGCCATTCGTTATTTTGAAGATCTGACCCTTGACATCAACACAAAAGCCCGGCACTCCATACCCGATATTCGTTATCATCTGTATCACTCGGTCATTGCCTTCAATCATTTCACCAACCAGTTATACCTGGTAGAGCACCTGCTACCAGGCGAAACATCCGATATTCATAATATCCTGGAAATATTAAAAAACAGGGCAGTTCCATCCTTCACCTTTAGTCCGGTGGAAGCAGAACATTCTCAACTGGATGAAAAAACCTATATGGACATGGTGACACGGGGTAAAGAACATTGCTTTCGCGGTGATGTATTCCAGATTGTATTATCCCGTCAGTTTTCACAGACATTTATAGGAGATGAATTTAATGTTTATCGGGCATTGCGCCACATTAATCCATCACCATATCTTTTTTATTTCGATTACGGCAATTACCGACTTATGGGTTCATCCCCCGAGAGTCAGCTGGTCATCGAAAAGGGGATGGCCACCATCAACCCCATTGCCGGCACTTTTCGCCGTACCGGCGACGATCTGAAGGACATGAAACTGGCAGAAAAACTGGCAAAAGATCCCAAAGAAAATGCCGAGCACGTGATGTTGGTTGATCTGGCCCGGAATGATCTGGCCCGAAACTGTCGCGAAGTAGAAGTTAAAACCTATAAAGAAGTTCAATATTACAGCCATGTATTACATCTGGTCTCGGAGGTTATTGGGAAACTACGCGCCCCCAACGACATCGCACGCGTAATGGCCGACACATTTCCTGCCGGAACACTTTCAGGCGCTCCAAAGTATAAAGCCATGCAACTCATCGACCAATATGAGCCCCACAACCGCGGATACTATGGCGGATGCATCGGGAAAATGGGCACTGATGGCACATTCAACCAGGCAATTATGATCCGCTCCTTTCTGAGCAAAGACAACACACTTTTCTATCAGGCAGGTGCAGGGGTAGTATCAGAATCGGAAGAAGAAAAAGAATTGCAGGAAGTCAATAATAAGCTGGGGGCTTTGAAAAAAGCAATTGAAATGGCCACCGAATTTTAACTCCAGTAGTTTTTAATAAACAATAGATTGTTAGATTTTTAGATGTTAGATGTTAGATGGATTCTATCATATTGAAAAACACCCTCTTACCAATATTGGCCTACTAACTTTAACCAGTTAACTGACAATCTATTACAAAAGTATAACGGACTATTGTAATAAAAAAATCCGCTAAAAAAGCCTTAGCGCAGCAATGACGCAAAATTTTTATTATCGAGGAATTGAAATAAACGCTTGTCCTTTTACAAATGACTTATTATTAAGAATTAAAAACGTTTAAGGGAGTTTAATAGACGCACGATCTGTGTCTCTGCAAAAAATCATTAATCAGAGAAAATCATAAAAATGAAAATACTAGTCATCGACAATTACGATTCGTTTACCTACAACCTGGTACATTATCTCGAAGAAATGGCCGACCAGGAAGTTGACGTATTCCGGAACGACAAAATAACCATAGAAGAGGCAAGTACCTATGATAAAATTGTTTTGTCGCCCGGCCCCGGCATCCCCGACGAAGCAGGCATTCTTAAGCCACTGATCAAAGCTTTGAGCTCCACACATTCAATCTTTGGTGTTTGTCTGGGCTGTCAGGCCATCGCCGAAGTTTTTGGAGGAAGCATTTCAAATCTGCCAAAAGTATATCACGGTATAGCAAC
>JBEPWN010000413.1:0-3081 GCA_041642395.1 Marinilabilia sp.
TAGATATCATCAATTTAAGTGTTGGAGAACCGGATTTTCCGACTTCTGAATACGTTAAAGAAGCTGCTAAGCAAGCCATTGACGACAATTTCACTCATTATCCGCCGGTTCCGGGTATTCCTGAGTTAAGGGAGGCCATTGCACAAAAGTTCAAACGAGACAACAACCTGGAGTATAAAGCTTCCCAGATCGTTGTTTCTACCGGTGGTAAACAAGCTCTGGCCAATGCCATCTTCAGTCTTGTGGACACCGGTGATGAAGTCATTGTTCCATCCCCTTATTGGGTAAGTTATCCCCCTATGGTACAGTTGGCAGGGGGTAAATCGGTTTTTGTAAATTCCGGAATCGATCAGGATTTTAAAATATCACCAGCTCAGCTTGAAGCTGCTATTACCCCCCGGTCTAAGGTTTTACTCATGAATAGTCCCTGTAACCCTACAGGAAGTGTATATTGTTATGACGAATTAAAGGAACTGGCTGAAGTGTTGGACCGCCATCCTCATGTCTTCGTGATTTCCGATGAAATATATGAATACATCAATTATGAAGATAAACATTATTCACTGGCATCCTTTCCTGGAATGCAGGAAAGAGTGGTGATTATTAATGGTGTTTCAAAAGGACATGCAATGACGGGCTGGCGAATCGGTTATATCGCGGCTCCCCAGTGGATTGCGTCAGCTTGTACCCGCTTACAGGGACAATATACATCCGGAACAAGTAGCATCTCTCAAAAAGCAGCTCTGGCCGCGATTAAAGGTCCTCTTGATGATACTCATGCTATGGTTGAAGCATTCAGACGGCGTCGTGAGCTGGTGGTTAAACTGGCCAATGAAATTCCCGGACTGAGAAATAATAATCCTGCAGGCGCTTTTTACCTTTTCCCTAATGTCAGTGCTTTTTTTGGAAAGAGTTTTAATGGTAAAACAATAAGCAATGCATCCGATTTAAGTTTTTATTTACTTGAAGAAGGTTTGGTGGCAACGGTAACGGGAACGGCATTTGGCAACGATAATTGCATACGGTTCTCGTATGCTACAAGTGATGAATTGCTGATCGAGGCCATGAAAAGAATTAAAGATGCTCTGGCCAGGTTAAAGTAAATGGTTCCGGAAACAATATAGATTTTTTTAACACCGTATTTTGTTCCGGAATCCAATAATTGATTATATTTCATCTGGTCGGACTTCAATATGATAGTTTGAAGAAATGAGAATTGAACTTTTAAGGTATATTATTCCATGGGAAAAGAAAAACTTCCGGTTGTCAACAAAAATGGCAACATAATTGAAATATCAAATGGTCTGGTGCGTCAGAAAGAACACATCATTCTTCGTGATGTTAATCTGAATGTGAAACCGGGAGAGTTTGTCTATCTGATAGGAAGAGTAGGCAGCGGAAAATCGAGTTTGCTCAAAACTTTTTATGGAGAATTACCATTTCAGGACGGATATGGATTTGTAGCGGGATACCGGTTAAAAAGTCTCAAAAACCGTGATCTACCATATCTTAGGCGGGGCATGGGAATTGTTTTTCAGGATTTTCAGTTGCTTACTGATCGTAATGTTTATGACAATCTTTTGTTTGTGTTAAAGGCAACCGGATGGAGAAATCAAAAGGAAATGGATCATCGTGTAAGAGAGGTGTTGTCGAAGGTGGATATGGTCCATAAGGGTTATAAGATGCCACATCAATTATCAGGTGGTGAACAACAACGCATCGGTATTGCCCGTGCATTGCTTAATAAACCTGATCTATTACTGGCCGATGAGCCCACAGGAAACCTGGATCCCGATACTTCTGATGATTTATTGGAATTGCTTCATGCGATTTGTGAAGACGGGAAGACCGTGGTGATGGCTACCCATAACTACGGACTGATCAAAAAATTTCCCGGCCGAACCATTCGTTGTGAAAACACCCGCCTGACAGAATCCGCACCGGAAGAAATTGATTTTGATTTGTTAATCGAATAACAGCATTCTTCGTTGGATTTGCAATTCACACCGGCGCCATTTGCGGGGTTGTAATCCCCCGAAACGTTAAATTATAGATTTAAATAACTGTATTTTAATACAATAGCCTGTTAGGCACGATGCTTCGGGATTAGATATAAGATTTGAGATGAATCGCATATTGTTAATAATCTGTCTGTTGACGTTAATTATCAAATTTTAAATAGTTAAACGTCAAGTCATTAAGAAAGTTTAACATGCTATTGCAAACAAGAAAGCCTTAATTTCATGAGTTGATAATATAAAATCATCGATTAAATTCAAAAATCAATTGCTCTGAATTTGATTAAATATCAAATTCTCTGTTACTTTGCAGTATTAAAAATCAAAAAAGAAATTCAGAATGGAAATCGCAAGAAACAAATTCGTATCGCTTTCATATCAATTGCGTCTCAATGGGGCCGAAGGTGATTTAGTAGAGGAGACCGGTGACAGCAATCCGTTAAAGTTTGTATTTGGTGCTGGCAAAATGATTGAGATGTTTGAACAAAAACTTGAAGGTCTCAAGCAGGGTGACAGTTTTAATTTTGAACTGAAATCACATGAAGCCTATGGCGAAGTGAACAAAGATGCTGTTGTGGAGCTTCCTAAAAATATTTTTGAAGTGAATGGTGAAATTGATGAATCACTGTTGAAAGTTGGTAATATGGTGCCCATGCAGGACGCCAGCGGAAACCGGCTTAACGGGATTGTACTCGAAGTAACCGACGAAAATGTAAAAATGGACTTCAACCATCCATTGGCAGGCGACGATTTGCACTTTGCAGGTGAAGTACTTGAAGTGCGTGACGCTACCGAAGAAGAGCTTGTTGAAGCTGTTGGTGGTGACAGTTGTAGCTCCGGAAGTTGTGGAGATGGATGTAGCTGCTAAAAGAAATTGAGTTTTCAATAAAAAAAGGTGTTTCGTAGTATATGAAACACCTTTTTTTTTGCTCATGTTTAAGGTATCACCTATTTTTACACAGTTTGTAAAATTAATTATTGCTAAAACCCAAAAACGATGGCAGGAAATACCTTTGGAAGATTATTTAAATTAACCACATTTGGTGAGTCCCATGGTCGCGGT
>JBEPWN010000414.1:0-3078 GCA_041642395.1 Marinilabilia sp.
TCCAACGAGGGCTGACCGCAGAGCAGGGAGTACTAATTCCGAAATCAAACGTCAAAAACCTGATGCTAAAAAAAGCAGTTCGTGATGCGGTAGAAGAGGGACAATTCAACATTTATGCCATCCAAACGGTCGATGAAGGCATGGAAATTCTGACGGATAAAGAAATGGGAAAACGAGATGCTGAAGGGCAGTTTCCCGAAGCATCAATCAATTACATGGTTGAGCAAAAGTTGAATCACTTTGCAAATATTCGCAGAGAGTATGCCTCCTCATTGAAACCGAACGGCCAAAAAGAGAATAATTATGAAGCTTAACACCATATTAGTCCTATTAAATCACCCGCGACAAATGGGACTGCTCAAAATAGCCTCCGAGTTAGCCCATAGATTCGGAGCCGAGCTTAAGGCTTTGTATATAGAAGACAAGGACTGGATTCAGGCCAGCAGTTTAAGCTTCAGCCAACAGATTACCAGTTTTCGCGGTGAAATATTGCAGCTGACCGAACATCAGATCACTGAGCAATCCCGCGCGCTGGCAGCTCGTTTCGAAAAAACAGTTGCTACCTATAGCCAATCACTAAACATCAAATATTCTTATCAGACAGTCCGAATGCAGGCCGATCCTGACTACGAACAAGCAATTGCCGGCGTTGATCTTGTCCTTATGGCAGGCCAAAGCCCATCAACAGAATTTTTTATAACAGCCACGGATAAACATGCTACGCCCCTATTAGTTTGGAACAATGGTTCGGGTGGACTAAGAGAAATTATTGGTTTGTGCATAAATCCCGAAGAAAGCTTGGATATTATCAGATGGACCATACAATTAGGCAATGTAATGAATCGAAAATCACGTCTCTTTTGGAAACAGCAATTCGATTTAACCGACGAATGGATTAAAAGATTAAATGAAGATGAGACCATTACTGCTCCTATCATTAGACAAAAGATTAAGGACATGAGCCAAATTCAAGCCATCCTAACCCAAGATATACTACAACACTTCCGAAATGCGCTATTTGTGGCGCACCGTAAAGATCGGACTATTAATAATATGGAAACCCTTTATCATCAGACGCCTGTTTCCGTTTTACTACTTTGATTAACTCATAAATTGAGGGTCTGCTATGGGAGCATTGAGATGGATTCTTCTTACGGGATTGCTGATGAGCGCCATTGCGCTGGTGGGCAGCATCACACTAATTCTGAGTGAAAAAATGCCCCACAACATCTAAATGCCGTTCGTCGCTTTTGCCGCGGGGTCATTAATGGACGGAGCCTTTCTGCATATGATTACTGCTGGGCTTACGGAGCTTGAGGGTACTACCTCCATCTTTGTCTGGGTGCTTATTGGCTTTAGTTTGTTTTTCATCCTTGAGTAATTTCTGCATTGGCGTTCGAGAGTAAGAAAGTGCAGAAGAATTCAACTGTAGGGAGATTTCCTAAACGCCAATCCTTCTTTTTACTATACCTCTCTGATAGCTAACACCATACTCACAAAACCTATTATCATTTAGATTCTTGATGGTTAACAAACATTTGTAACAATAAAATAAATGAGGCAAAAATTATGACTCAATTAACAAAATATGATCGTCCCTCTGTGGAACCCATTAGCAACCTTCGTCGCGAAATGGACCGCATTTTTAATGATTTAATTCCATTCAGTTGGAGACTTGATGAATCGGAGATGGGATTACGATCTTGGTCGCCCCGAACGGACATGATGGAAACCGACAACGAATACATGATTGAAGCCGACCTGCCGGGAATGGCCAAACAAAATATCACTATAAACGTTCAGGACCGTGTTCTTACGATTACAGGAGAGCGCAAACACGAAACCGAAGAAGAACACAACGGATATCTACGACGAGAACGTTCTTTCGGTTCATTCGAACGCAAATTCTCGCTTCCAGCAAGTGTGAAAGAAGATAAAATCAAAGCGTCATTTAAAGACGGGGTCTTGACTGTTCATATCCCAAAAGCCGAAAAAAGTAAACGGCAATCTGTTAAGATCGATTAAAGTAACCATTCTAAATTACAGGGGAATTGCGCCAATAATAAGTCGTAATTCCCTTTTTTATTTATTCAAAATGTACCCCTGATTTCAAATAACTCTCTGAATTCTGAAAAACCGTCTATCACAGATAGCAGCAGTTCACAGCGCAATGTCATTTTAATTAATAGAAAAGCTTATAAAGTTCAGTATAAATAAAAAAAGCCAACGGTTTCCTTTCGCCGGAATTACCCAGGTCAAGTTATGAAGGTATAATCTCAGTCTCACTTAAGAGACACCCTCAACCGTCAGCTTGTTTGCCAGTACCGATCAAGGCACTAACAAAATACCGTTGCACACTTTTTGCACTTCCCTAATTGGGTAGATCACAAAAAGAAACCCGCGGAATAGTTTGGGTTTATCTCATGAAATGCCTTAGCACCCCATAGAGACTGTGCAAAACCAGTATGTCAAATTTCTATAGTACATTATAACCAACGTTGGGCTGGTAAGTTGTAGGACTCTACTACCTATCTCATGTAGAATGTTCACCTACCTTTTAACACTCTTTGCCGAATAGGATAAGCAGTAGATTTCCATACGTTTCGAAATGCGATATTTAAGCAAATGACCTACATATAAAAAGAAATTATCACCCTAATTTGCAGGAGACCAAACAAATAGGTCTTCAAAAATACAACACCATGAATATCAAAAATATACTGGTCCCAACTGACTTTTCTGACTGTTCAAAAACAGCCGTTTCGTTTGCCCTTGAATTGGCCATAAACTTTAAGGCTCGTCTTTATGTAATGCATTCGATGACAAGTTCATTCTCATTAACATTAGATAAACGTTTCGAGCAATTAACAAGCGATAACCGATTTAAAGAAATTAAAAGCCAAATCATTACTGAAATCGGCAATCCCGATGTGTCAATACTGAGGCAGACCCAAGATATTAAGGCGGACCTTATTGTCATGGGAAATAAAGGCAGTTCTGGTGGTAGAAAACTGTTGGGAAGTACAACATCAAAAGTCATTTCAAAATCCGACATCCCAGTACTTGCCGTTCCACAAG
>JBEPWN010000415.1:0-3076 GCA_041642395.1 Marinilabilia sp.
ATCATCTCATTGAGTGCCGAAACCAAAAAGTGTCCTGAACCCACGGCAGGATCGCATATTTTTAAGCTGTTTACAATATTATTGGCTTCCTCGCGGTCTTCTATTTTATCGTAAAGTGAATTGCCATCGGTGCAGTCCCATCCTTTTGTTTCGTTGAATTTTTGAACAACCGCTTTACGGATGGTTTCGCGGCACATATACATGGTAATAAACCCGGGCGTAAAGAATGAGCCGTCTTTGTAACCGTTTATTTTTTCGAAAATTAACCCAAGTACCGAAGCGTTGATAAGGGTTTTATTGTCTTCCTGTATTTCTTCACTCCCCTCGCTGGCGAAATCATAAGCATTTAGGAATGCAAACAAATATTCAAGCGGATTAATTTCGCCGGTCAGTTTTTTGCCTCTGTCGTCTTTTAATACAGAAGCCGAATAAATGGGAATTTTATAATCATCTTCAAGATTACTGATAAACAAGGTTTGATGTTCGATATTCGATGGCTCAAACAAAGAACTGTTTAGGTAAGGCACTTTCTCGAAAGCCTTTTTTACGACTTCCGATCTTTCGGAATGTTGTTTTGCCAATACCTGAAAAAACAGTTTGTTTAAAGCGTCATAATTCTGAATTTTCCCGAAGTTCAAAAACTCGTACGATTTGTCGCCTTTGTGGTAAGTAACCAATTGGGCTTCCAGCAATTTCAGGAATAAAATGCGGTTTATCCAGGTAATGCTTAGCTCAAGTCCAACGTTGAAAAGCCTTTCCTGCAAACTGGCACCAAATTGACCCGGATTTTCCAGGCGCGAAATTTTATCGAGGCTGTCTATCTGTATAATTGCATTTTCAAGAAACGAACCAGTATTTCTTTCGCCTTCTTTATTGCGTTCAATTATTTTTTTATTCTTTACTTTTATTTCAGTCAGGCCGATAATATGAAGCAACTCACCGTAAAACCGTTTGTCAAGACTATTGCTGTCGTTTACAAAAGGGAGTTTCAGTAAATGTTCGGGCGAAAGTAATTTGAACAGAGCGATGAGTTTATTATCGTCCTTGCGGTCGTCGTTGCGCAGGGGTTTTTCATAATCCCGGATATCGAACCATGTAAACTCAATATCGTGCTCAATTCCTGCGATAAATGGCTCGGCAATCTGCTTGTAAAAAAAATCGGTTTTATTGCCTGCCAGTCGTCCGCCCTCAAAATCGTTGAACTGTTTTACAAGATGTTTATTTTGAGCAAATAACCTGTCAAACAAGGTGGCATCAAAAATAAACCACTCATTAATATTGGTGGCAATCAGGTATTTAATTTCGATGTTTTTCTGTGTAATTCTTTCACGCAGATAATACAAAACCAATTCCTGAAAAGCTTTCACGTTGATTTTGGCAAGCATTTGCTCCCGCGAATCATCCGGAGCGAAAACTTTCAGCATTTCAGCCTTATTTGTGGGCTTTTTGGCTTCAATTATAACACCCACAGTGCTTGAGGCCTTGTTGCCATTGTGAACAACAAGGTCGTTCCGCCCTTTGGTATTTACAAAATGATTGGGATCGTACCAGGTTTTCTTCAGGAAGTCAATAACAAGATTTTTATGAAACTCCTCAGATTCACTATCATTTGTTCGGTCGATTAGTTGAGTGAGGTTTGTCTTGAAACTCCCGATTTCAGTTCTGTTTGGCTTAACTTTTAAAAAGGCTTTATTCAGAGCCTTTCGTGGTTTCAAGATATTTAATTCCATTTATTGAAAATCTGTTAATTGTAATAGATCGTTAGATTTGTAGATGTTAGATGTTAGATAGATTATATCATATTGAAAAACAATCTCTTAACATTTGAGTGTTTTTAAACTAAAAAATTTACTGACAATACATTACAAAAGCTTTACAGGCTATTGTATTTACAAATATACAATTATCGCCGGGTGTTAATTACAATAGACCGTGAGATTTTTAGACATAAGATTTAAGATGGATTATATCATACAGAAATAAAGCTACTTCGTCTGCGAAAAACTTAAATATAAACAGCTATCCGTCAACTTATTAGAAAAACTCAACGGACTATGGAATTAAGAAATACGGCCTTTTATCTTCTTAACCCATTTACCAATAAATCTATCCTTATCCTCTTTTTTACTGTAATTCTGCTCACCAATCAAAAGAGAAAACGGTTTAAGTTCGATATACTCTTCACACACAACTTTTAACATGGCGGCAAAAGGTAAAAATAAAACCATTCCGGCAATGCCCCAAACCGAAGCACCGATGATGATGCTTAAAATTGAAGTTAATGCGTTAATTTTAAGATTTCCTCCAACGATTTTCGGGGTCAGAAAATTACTTTCTACAACCTGAACCAGCCAGAAGAAAATAATAATGGATATTGGCATCCAAATTGAATCGTGGGATATAAAGGCATACAATACAGGAATGGCAGCTCCCAGGAAGGTGCCGGCATAAGGAATAAGGGCCAGGACGGCTGCCAAAAACCCAAAAAGGAACGGGTTATCAATACCAATAATCATAAGCCCGATGCTGTTCACAAATCCCAGTATAAGAACAATAACCATCATTCCAAAAAGGTATTGCTGTCCTACCGCCTGAACAGATTTAAACATCCTGAAAGCTCTTTCTCTATGTTCCTGAGGATAAAAACCAACCAAAGCTTTTACCAGTCCGTTTCTGTAAATCAGAATCAGGAAGGTAAATATCATTGACGTTAACAGACCAAAAATCACATTAGCTGTGCTACTGAAGGTTTGGCTTAACAAAGTTCCAGCCGACTCGTTTAACCAGGTTTTGATCTTGTCTAATAAATCTCCTTTCTCCAGCTGTGGTAAAAACCCAATGTTTTTATTGATGAAAATTGTGGCATCGGCAAAAATATTGAGGATTTTACCTTTAAAATCAGTTAAGTTTTCGGAGAGTTGAATGATTTGATTTGAGAAAAGAAAGATTGCCCCCCCAATTAGAAGGAACAAGCAGAGAATAGATAGTATGGCCGACCCTATTTCATTTGACCCCCAGGATTCAATTTTCCGCGCTACAGGAAAGAGTATAAAAGCGATTAAAAAGGCAAATGCGA
>JBEPWN010000416.1:0-3065 GCA_041642395.1 Marinilabilia sp.
GACGTTTTACCTGTATGGGAATAACCAAGGCAACTGCACCTAAAATAAGTGCGATATTGGCAATATTAGATCCCACCACATTACCGATAGAGATATCAGGAGAATTGGTATAAACCGCTTTCACACTTACAAATAATTCGGGTGCCGAGGTTCCAAAAGCCACAATCGTCAACCCAGCTACCAGAGGACTGATACGAAAATGGCGGGACAATTCGACCCCACCTTTAACCAGCCAGTTGCCACTCAGAAAAAGCAATACAAAACCGGCCAATACTTGTAAATAGGAAATAAAATCCATGAATGCTTAAATATTTCTTGTGTAATTGTCTAATTACTATTGTCCGGAGAAACTATCTTTTTGAAAAGAGATTGCTTCACTACGTTCGCAATGACAGGACTTTGAAGGATATTGGGGGGGTGGTAGGGGTTGATTTTCGGCAAAGCCGAAAATCAACCCCTACCACCCCAACTTAAAACCTGAAGGACGCGTCATTGCGAGCAAAGCGAAGCAATCTCAATTTTTTAACCGGACACCAATGATTTTTATTTTGAAATTATTAAAAAAGAAATGACCAATTTTAATTACAATAGGGAAATCATACTCTTTTGAAGTGAGGAAACGACATAATAATTCGGGATTAAATCCTGTACCCAAGCGATTGTGGCGGCACAGCCAGACCGATTAACTTATATTTTTCGCCTTCAAATATTTCGCTATTTGCATCCATTTCAACGTGTTTAACCAAAGTAAATCGCTGAAAAGTGTCAATTTATTTCATTACAGCACCTATAAAATTATTTACCCTTTTCCTCATCCTCAGAACCATTCCCTTCATTTCCTGGTTCATTGCTATCCTTTTCCGCATCCGTTTTTCCTGTCTCATCACGTGTGCCTGAGTCATCCAGACCATAAATGTCCTTTGTTTTATCGTCGATGGTCTCTTTTGTCTTTTGAATACTTTCCTCAACAGTATCTTTAAAGTTTTCAGAACCCTCTTCTAATGTTTCTTTCACATCTTCAGTGCCTTCTTTGAGCGTTTCTTTCACATCTTCAGCACCTTCGCTCAAAGTTTCTTTCACATCATTCCCCGCACGTTTCATCTCCTCCTTCATTTCCTCTCCCTGCTGGCTGATGTATTGCCGCGCTTCATTCAGATCTTCCTTCAGATCGGCGGTGTTTTCATCAAACTCCCGCTTAATATCTTCCGTCGCTTTACGGAATTCATTCATTCCTTTGCCAAGCATACGGGCAAATTCAGGAATTTTATTGGCCCCAAACAAAAGAAGGATGACCAAGAAAACAATAATAATCTCCCCCATGGAGATACCAAAAAGAAATGTCACCATATCGCCTCTAATTAGAACCCGTCTATAAATTCGGGAAAGTGTAATAGTAATCATGTGTCTGGTCAGAAAGTGCCAGTTACAAGGCTTGCGAAACCCGAAAATACGCAGTTTACTCGAGTAAATGAGTAATTTTCGGGTAAGCGTAACGCAGTAAATGGTACTTTATGGACAGACACTATTTAGTGTCAAAGATATAAAAATCCCCGGCTCATTCTCTGAGACCGGGGATTAAATATTATGTGTATATTTTAGAAAAGCAACTAAACTCTAAATGAATTATTTTCTGGCTGCTGCTTTTGCTTTGATGCGTTTCTCCAAAAAGTTAAAAGCAATGGGTGATGCAATAAACAGTGAAGAATATGTTCCTACAATCACACCTACAATCAGAGCAAAAACAAATCCCTGAATAACTTCACTTCCAAACAGGAAGATAATAATAAGTACCAACAGAGTTGTAAATGATGTATTCAATGTACGGCTGATGGTTGAATTCATCGCCAGATTGAAAACGTCTTTAAGGTCGCGTTTTGGATACAATCCCCGATACTCACGGATCCGGTCAAACACTACAACGGTATCATTGATTGAATAACCAATTACCGTAAGTATCGCGGCAATAAAAGACTGATCTATTTCCATTGAGAATGGCATGACTGCATAAAGCAGCGAAAATACGCCCAACACAATAACAACATCATGCAGAACAGCTCCCAGGGCACCAAGTCCAAATTCCCAATTACGAAAACGGATCAATATATAAAGAAAGATAACCACAAATGAATAGAATATGGCATATCCTGCTTTTGTCCGAATATCACTGGCAATGGTTGGTCCTACTTTTTGAGAACTCATACGGTGTTCTTCCAGGAAATTATCCCGGCTGACATCTGGGCCAACATAAGAACTCAAACCTTCATATAGTTTGGTTTCAACCTCTTCTTCTGCAGTATCTTCGTCACTTTCCACCAAATAGTTGGTAGTTATTCTGATTTGATTATCAGCTCCAAAAGTTTTGGCTTCCACATTAGCACCATCAAAAGAAGCTACGAGACTTGCCTGAACATCAGTAGCCGGAACCGGTTCATCAAAACGAACCACAAAAGAACGACCACCGGTAAAATCAATTCCCGGATTAAGTCCCCGAATTCCAAGCGAAAGAACTCCAATCAAAAGAATCACTCCTGAAACCATCATAAACAATTTACGCTTCTCGACAAAGAGAATGTGCATGTTCTTGAATAAGCCATCAGTGAATTTTGTGGAAAATCTGACATCTACCTTGGATTTGAGCAAGCTTTCATATATCAAACGAGTGATAAAGAATGCCGAGAAAAATGATGTTGCAATACCAATCATCAATGTGGTGGCAAATCCTTTGATCGGTCCAGTTCCAAAGAGGAACAGAATAAGAGCTGTCAGGAATGTGGTGACATTGGCATCGATGATGGCGGAAAATGCATTTTTGTAACCATCAGAGATGGCCAGCCTGAGCCCTTTTCCGGCTTTTAGTTCCTCCCGTATTCTCTCGTATATCAACACGTTCGCATCCACCGACATTCCAATGGTAAGCACAATACCGGCAATACCTGGCAATGTGAGTACCGCATTGAAAGCAGCCAATACTCCCATTATGAAAAACATATTGGCAACCAAAGCAAGGTCAGAAACCAATCCTGCTTTGAAACCATAATATAAAATCATGTAAATAAGCACAGCAA
>JBEPWN010000417.1:0-3047 GCA_041642395.1 Marinilabilia sp.
AATACTTAATTTAAAAGCACTGCAGAATTTTCCGATGGCAAAATCATAAACCATTTGAAATCCGGATCCCACCGGTAACTGGAAAAAATTGCCAAGAGCATCATACACGCGTTTGATTGCTTCAGGTTCGGGGAATGACGTTGCAATATGTTTATTGAGTTTAATTCTGTCATTATCGCTCCAAAACAGCACTGCAAAAGCTTTTTCCCCATCGCGCCCGGCCCGGCCTGCTTCCTGAAAATATGCTTCCAGTGAATCCGGGGCATCCATATGTACGACAAGCCGTACATCGGGTTTGTCGATGCCCATGCCAAATGCATTGGTGGCAACAATAACTCTTGTTTGTCCCTTTTTCCAGCTGTTTTGAGATGCGTCTTTACTGGCATGAATCAAACCTGCATGGAAAAAGTCTGCACTGATGTCGTTTTGTTGCAGCAAAGATGCGTATTCCCTGGTTTTTTTGCGGCTGCGGACATAAACAATGGCGGTTCCCGGAACAGCTTTTAATACCTTTATGAGTTGGTCTTCCTTGTTTTCGGTGTGGCGTACGACATAGGCCAGATTGGGTCTGGCAAAACTTTTTTTAAAAACATTTTGTTTCTTAAAGTGAAGTCGTTCCATAATATCTTCCACTACCCGGGGAGTGGCAGTTGCTGTGAGAGCCAATACTGGAACCTCAGGGAGGATATCACGAACAGCTGCAATTTTCAGGTAAGAAGGCCTGAAGTCATATCCCCATTGCGAAATACAATGTGCCTCATCCACCGCAATCAGGTTGACTTTTATCAAAGGTAGTTTGTTTAGAAATAATTCGGTGGAAAGACGTTCGGGAGAAACATATAAAAATTTGGTGTTTCCAAACATGGCATTGTCAAATGCAACTTTTATTTCGCGATAGGTGAGACCGGAATGAATGGCAGTGGCTTTGATGCCGTTTTTTTTCAGATTTTCTACCTGATCTTTCATCAGGGCTATAAGAGGAGTCACCACCAGGCAGAGTCCTTCATGGGCAAGCCCCGGAACCTGGAAGGTGATGGATTTTCCCCCGCCGGTGGGAAGCAAGGCCAAAGTGTCGTGCCCTTCACCTACCGAGCGGACAATGTCTTCCTGTAATGGTCGGAATACATCGAAACCCCAGTATTGTTTGAGTATATTAAGATAACAATTGGACATGATTACAAAATTAATATTTAAAAATCAAAAAACTTTGTTTGCTTGTTCAAAGTAGTACTATAAAAACAATGATTATTTCTTACCTTTGCCAAAATATTCAAACTTCAAAAGCATCTGTTCATGTCATTTTTTAAGGATAAAATCGCATCAGAGGGATTAACCTTCGACGATGTACTTCTGATCCCCGCTTATTCAGAAGTCTTGCCCCGCGAAGTAGATTTGTCAACCCGTTTTTCACGTAACATCACTCTTAATTCACCCATTGTATCGGCTGCCATGGATACTGTTACCGAAGCCCGGCTTGCCATTGCTATTGCGCGAGAAGGCGGAATAGGGGTGATCCATAAAAATATGTCAATAGAAAAGCAGGCCAAGCAGGTTGAAGTTGTGAAAAGGGCTGAGAACGGAATGATATACGATCCTATCACCATCATGCGTGATCGTACTGTGGGCGATGCATTGGCTCTTATGGGTGAATACCGCATCGGTGGCATTCCGGTGGTTGATAAAGGTGGTTTTTTGGTTGGAATAGTTACCAATCGTGATCTTAGATTTGAGATGAACAACGGCCGATCAATTGAAGAAGTTATGACTTCCGATAATTTGGTCACTACCAATCAGACTACCGACCTTGAAAAGGCAGTTGATCTTCTGCAACGCTACAAAATTGAAAAACTTCCGGTGGTTGATAATAATAATAAATTGATCGGCCTCGTCACTTATAAAGATATCACCAAAGCTAAAGACAAGCCATTGGCGTGCAAAGACAGTAAAGGACGATTAAGAGTGGCAGCTGGTGTTGGAGTGACTACTGATACTTTCGAAAGGATTGACGCACTGGTGAAGGCCAATGTTGATGCAATTGTTATTGATACTGCACATGGTCATTCAAAGGGGGTGATTAACGCATTAAAAGAAACCAAACGGCGTTATCCCGGTCTTGAGGTCATTGTTGGAAATATTGGCACTGCAGATGCAGCCAAAGCTCTTGTTAAAGCGGGTGCCGATGCTGTGAAAGTAGGGATTGGGCCAGGTTCAATATGTACCACACGTGTAATTGCCGGAGTGGGCGTACCTCAGCTATCGGCAATTTATGATGTGCATTCGGCCCTTAAAGGAACAGATGTGCCTCTGATTGCTGATGGAGGATTAAGATATAGTGGTGATATTGTAAAAGCCCTGGCGGCAGGAGCACATTCCGTAATGGCCGGGTCTTTGCTTGCAGGAGTGGAGGAATCACCCGGAGAGACCATTATTTACAACGGGAGAAAATTTAAGACCTACAGGGGTATGGGATCAATTGAGGCTATGCAAAAGGGCTCAAAAGATCGTTATTTCCAGGATATAGAGGATGATATTAACAAATTGGTCCCGGAAGGTATTTCAGCACGGGTCCCATATAAAGGTACTTTATATGAGGTAATATATCAGCTCATCGGTGGATTGAGAGCCGGAATGGGATATTGTGGTGCTTCTGATATTAACAGTTTGCATAATGCAAAGTTTACACGCATTACCAATGCAGGTGTTATGGAGAGCCATCCCCATGACGTTACCATTACCCGGGAAGCTCCAAATTATTCCAGATAGTTTGATGCTAATTTTTTAATTATTGCCCGGGCAGATTTTTTATTTGTCCGGGCAGTTTGTTGTTGATCATTACGGGATTGGAAAACAAAAAAAGACAAAGTTGTACATGGCTGTTTATGAATAGTTTGAATTTAATCTGGGTGAGCCGGAAATTAAGTTGGAAATTAAATTGTGCTGCTCTCCAGGGATCTTCAAAGCATCAGAAGAATAATGATGAATCACTGGTTTGCGACAGAGAAAACAAACTACTAAATTTGCACAGAATAATTTTGTCTTTTACTAGT
>JBEPWN010000418.1:0-3046 GCA_041642395.1 Marinilabilia sp.
ACCAAAAACGACAATCTGTCTGATCCAATCATTCTTTCTACGTAAAAAAACATAATTGGCAGTATCATTTTGAAAAATACCTTCCAAAGGAATAAATATTGCCTCGCTGAGCGAATCGGTAGTAATAATATTGCTGGTAGTCATAGCAGGCCGAAGTTCCGGATCGGTTTCCTCCAGCTTTACAATTACCTCAAATACCTTGGCATCACCCTCAGGAAGTACCTGCCCGATATTCGCCACAGAAATAACTGTTCCTGCAAACGATTTTTCGGGAAAAGCATCAATCCCAATCTGTGCTTTTTGCCCGGATTTTACTTTCGAAATATCAATTTCATTAATAAAAGTCCTTGATATCATTGTGGATAAATCAGGCAATTCGGCAATGGTCGGGGCCCACCTGCTAACGGTAGAACCGGCTTGTATCTTATTCCCAAAACGATCGTAGCTGTAAATAACCATCCCGGGTTTTGGGGCTTTCACCTCCAAAGCATCAAACAAAGCCTCAATTTCATCAATTCGTTCACGCGTCTTTCGAACTTCCTCCCACGCTCTTCCTACATCATAAGCGGCCTGCCTCTGTTTGAGGTCATAATTTCGAAGAGCCTGCTCCAGGTTTCGTTTGGCCCGCTCAAATTCAAGTTGTGACTGTCGCTGTACGGCCGGAGACTCATAAGCAGACTGCTCTACCACAAGCGCTTTCTCCTCCACATTGACCCGGGCATCCAAAAGACCATCGCGCAAATTACTCATATTGATAACGGTATCAATTTTGGCATCTTCAAAACCCTCCATGGCTTTTTCAAGTTCGTCTTGTGCCTCGGTCATCAACTCTTCCACGGCACTATGATCCAATGAAGCAACAAAATCACCGGAGTCAACAACTGTACCCTCCTCCACAATCTCGGTGACCTGAATTTCGTATATCCCCAGTCGCCGGCCGGATAAAGCAGAAGGCACCTCAATGGATGTGGCATTTTCAGCCTGCAACTGGCCGGTGGATATAACCCTGGCTACAAAAGAGTCCTGCTTAACAGGAACCGTAATCATTACATCTTCACTTACAACAGTACGTCCCATAAACCATATCAATATGGCAACAATAATTATTGCGGGAACAGAATAAACAGGTCGAAGAAATTGCTTCATAGTATGTTTGAAATTATTCGGGAGATATTTTATAACATTCTTCTTAACAGACAGGAAAGTTGGAGGATAGTTTAATAACAACCATGACACATTAAACAGACTGGAAACCTCAACAATCTATTAATCTGATATAACTATTTTAAAAACCGCCAATCTGGTTTTAACACCCGATTGACGGCATATGATTTCAGTAAAATTATTATATTAAAATATATTCTATTAATCTTAAATTAGAGACTTCATAACGTCCGTCATCGATTCAGCCAGTTTTTTTGCCTCCTCAGCAGAGCGGGCCTCAGAATAAATACGCACAATAGGTTCAGTGTTGGATTTACGCAAATGAACCCACGACTCATCAAAATCGATCTTAACCCCATCCAAATCATTGATCGTCTCATTTTTGTAATGATCCTTTACCTTATTAAGCAATGCGTCAACATCGGTTTCGGGAGAAAGTTCCAGTTTGTTCTTGGACATAAAATAGGCAGGATAATCCTTTCTTAGTTCAGAGGTTTTCTTTCCTTCTTTGGCCAGATGAGTTAAAAACAGGGCAATTCCAACCAAAGCATCGCGCCCGTAGTGACTGGCAGGATATATCACTCCTCCATTACCTTCACCGCCTATCACAGCATTTGTATCTTTCATTCGGGCTACCACGTTCACTTCACCCACTGCCGAAGCACTGTACTGTCCGCCTCTCTTTTCAGTTACATCGCGCAAAGCCCTGGTAGAACTAAGATTTGAAACTGTGTTGCCGGGTGTGTGAGACAGCACATAATCGGAAATTGCCACCAGAGTGTATTCCTCTCCAAACATACTGCCATCTTCATTGATTATGGCCAAACGGTCCACATCCGGATCAACAACGAAGCCCAAATCCGCGCCTTCTTTTCTTATCACATCCGATATTTCCGTCAGGTGCTCAGGTAAGGGTTCCGGATTGTGGGGAAATTCTCCAGTTGGATCGCAATATAACTCAACAACATTCTCCACTCCCAGAGCAGTCAGCAAGGGAGGAAGCACAGCACCCCCCACTGAATTCACACAATCGATAACCACCCGGAAGCCAGCTTTCCGAATGGCTTGCACATCCACCAAGTCCAATTTTAGTACATCATCAATATGTATATTGGTATAATCGGTTCTTTCCAATATTTTCCCCAGTTCATCAACACCCGAATAGTTGAAATTTTCTGAAGCCGCCACCTCAAGAACCTCGATGCCATCAGCAGCAGTAAGAAATTCACCTTTGTGGTTAAGTAATTTCAACGCGTTCCATTGCTTAGGATTATGACTGGCAGTAATAATAATGCCTCCATCGGCTTTTTCTTTGATCACAGCCAGTTCGGTAGTTGGTGTGGTTGCCAGCCCCAGATCAATAACGTCAATTCCCATCCCCTGCAAAGTGCCGGCTACAAGATTTTGCACCATAGGCCCAGAAATGCGGGCATCCCGACCTAAAGCAACTTTATACCTGCTTTTTGCTGATTGCTTTTTGACCCATACTCCGTAAGCTGAAGTAAAACGGACAACATCAACAGGACTCAAACCTTCACCCGGTTGTCCTCCAATGGTTCCTCGTATTCCCGATATTGATTTTATTAATGTCATCTAACTTGTATTTTATGTTTTATAATACGATGATTTGCAAAATTGAATAAATTAATGGTGTTTTGCAAGGAAAGAATGGGATTGGAGGAGATAATGTCAGGCTACTTTACGACTTTAAATACGATTCTAAATAAAATTACCAGGCTCAGTAAAAAAACCCAACGCGTTGCGCTGGGTTGAGTTTAGCCGAAATTCCAGCCCGAAAAAAGATCCCCCCCATCCCAATATAGCTATAACATTACAAATTATTGCCAATCAATTAAAGCTATACATAAATGTTTTAGATAAA
>JBEPWN010000419.1:0-3033 GCA_041642395.1 Marinilabilia sp.
ATTTCTCCTCCCGTTGAGCGGGTATTGGCGTCCCATGCAGGTGCACCATCTTCAAAGTCGAACAACTTAGTTGCCGGCAATTGCAAGCCGTCAGTGATCATAATCTGATCCACATGAATTTCGAAATCTTCAGGAGCATCGCCATTACCAACGTTTCCTGAAGTGAAACGCATACTGATTTGCTCAAAGGTTCCTTTAGGATCGAAATCGGGGAACAATTTACTAACCGGGTATGAACGCCATTCCCAACCTTCGGTTTGCACCTTATAGTCATCACCATACTTCATGCGGTCATTGGCATTGCCATTGGTGAGATGATTATCAAGGCGGCTGCCATCCTGAGTCATAAAGGGGTTGATGTAACCACTCTTTCCATTTGTATTCACCAACATCGTAATATGTGGCTCATGGAACTCACTCAAATCAAAAGGTCCTGCTTTCACAATGTACATGAAATTAGTCCAGCCACTGGTCTGGTCTTTGTAAACCGAGTAATAGTTGTCACCACGTGGAGCAACCAGTCCGCCCAAATTACGTCCGGCCTGATCGGGTGCCACATCAGCAGCCTCAGTTATGGGGTCAACCTCTTCGAAGTCCCAAAGAACAATAGGTTCAACAGCATCATAGATATCAGAAGGTTCTTCAACCAATACGCCGGTTGTTTCTGCGTCACCATCTATTCCGCCAAGAGCCGTAACACTAATGGTGATTTCACTGTCGTATTCAAGACCCAAACCGGTTGTAGGAACCGATATAGATTCGGTATTATCCCCGGCACGAATAATTACCTCATTACCATCCACCATAACCGAAGTAATTAAATCAACATTTTCGCCCTGGATATTAAAGGACTCTCCGGCTGTAATGGCGGTGGGCCACTGTGTAACCGTTGTCATGGGATAAGAAAGATTTAACATCTCCTCATAAACGAATGTTCTGTCATATTCATTTCTCACAGAAACATTTCCGCTTTCCACCCTTCGTGGCAATTGAAAAGTCAGTTGTGTTGCAGAAGTTTCCTCTTCAATGATGGTACAAGAGGTGTTTCCAACCAGAACTTCACGCACTTTATCCAGATTGGACCCGGTAATCGTTATTACATCTTCAATTTCGGCTTCGGTAGTCGACAATTCCGAAATTTGAGATACCGGCCATTCGATATCATAATCCTCACTCCACTTTTTGTCTTCACATGCCGGCAAAAGCACAAACATGGCAAGCAAAAGCCAGGTGATATTTTTAAAAATGTTTTTCATAATATTTATCTGTTATATTTTTATACACATCTGATTAATATCCCGGATTTTGATTTATTCCCCAATCAGCAACTTCGCTGTAAGGAATAGGCGACACAGGAACGATATGATTTCCGGGGCCATCTAATGAATGTTCGCGAACATTGCCTTCCAGATCGACATTTTCATACATCAGATTATTTCCTTCAGAATCTTTGAAGGTTGTTCTGATTTTCTCCAGTACATCCAGATACCTGCCGGTTCTGACCAGATCAAAATAACGAAGAGCTTCCATACCCAGTTCTACTCTGCGCTCTTGATAGATGGCCTCAAGCAATGATTCGCCTGTTTCATCCACATCCGGCAGATTATCAGTAAATCCGGTTGGTGTATAATCCAGTGAACCTTCAGTAAATCCGCGTGCAAACGTACTGTTGCGCGCTCTTCTGCGGATCTCATTAACCATATACATGGCTTCACCCTCTTTACCAAGGTGATATGCCGCTTCCGCGTGGTTCAACATTGTTTCAGCGTAACGGGCCTTGCGAATGTTGTAACTGCTGCTTTTTGAAATGCTTGGTCTTTCGCCGGGCATCAAAGCTGCTTTACGATTGAGGTAAGGAGTCATCTGCTCTGTAATGGTATAATCCCATTGTACACCCCCCATGATGCCACCATTATAGGTAGGACCATAAACCGTACAACTTAATCTGGGATCTTCGTCTTCAAATGCTTCAAACAAATCGACCGTCGGGTTATTAAATCCCCATCCCCAGTCGGCTCTGTTGGCCTGAAACTGATTGTAATTACTTCCTGTTTTCTCGGGAGCGTTTTCAGTACTTCCTTCAAGCATTTGCAACTCAAAAATTGATTCGGAATTGTTTTCCCCTTCGGGTTCAAAAATGGTCGCGTAGTTATCAACCAACTCATATTGTCCAGACTGAATAATGGCATCGGTTTGATCATAAACCTGCTGCCACCCAACCTCAGAGTTTTCGGCATCCGTACCAATCATATACATATAAAGTCTGGCCAGATAATGTCTGGCAGCACCCCTGGTAGCACGGCCCATTTGATCAGAATCATACTGGCTGCGTTCGGGAAGCAATGAAACGGCCTCTTTAAAATCGGTTTCAGCCTGCAAATAAGTCTCATGCAGGGAAGCACGTTCAATAACTCCAAACTCGGAAGGAGTCACATTTTCAGTAAAAACAGGCACACCTCCAAAAATACGGGATCCATAAAAATACCAGTACCCACGGATAAAATATACCTCACCCATCAGACGCTCACGCAACTCATCCTCGAGCGAACTATCTTCCAAGCGGTTCAGTGCGGTATTACACCTTGAAAGTCCGTCATACATTTTGATCCACAAAGCATTGGTAACACCATTTTCGGCCTTTGCCTGCCACTGGATCAAATCGGTTATTTCCTGAAAATCGGAAGGTGAACTTCCTTTTTCGGCGTCATCACTGGCCATGTCGCCCCAAAAGAACTCATAATTATGGTTCATCCAGTTTTGATCAGGCCCGGGCCCCTCTGTCATTCCTATTATATCATAACAGGCAGTTACTGCCAGTATCGCATTTTCGGGCTCGTCGAAGAAATTGGCCTCACTTTGTGTATTAACAGGATCGACTTCCAAAAAATCGGAACATCCCATCATCATTAATCCCATTAAAACCGGGATAATATATTTTATTTTTTTCATATAATTCCTTTTTAATCTTTTTCAAAAAAATATTGAAGATCAGATTTATTAAAACCTGATATTAACACCACCTGTTAAGGTAAC
>JBEPWN010000420.1:0-3031 GCA_041642395.1 Marinilabilia sp.
CAATGCTTTTTCCGAAATTTTTCGCGCTGGCATGAATTTCCGCTTCAAGAACATATTTTGCAATTTCCATCAAATCAGTTGCATCATTAAGATCCCAGATAGTGATTTCTTCTATTTCAGGGTCAGCTGAATGTTTTTGCAATATCATCAACTCTTTTTTTGCAAGGTCTGTGTCTCCCAATCCAAGATATGCCATCCCTCGTGCATATGCCCTGACTGCTTCGGGATAAGCCAGTGAAGGGTCTTCATTTTTCATTTGCAGGATCTCATTCCACTTTCCAAATTTCACATAAACATAGTAGGGGATGGAATAGTAATGCTGGAGTGTTCCCCATCCGGGTTCCTTCATCATTTGTGTGTCGGCATTTTCTGCTACTTTGATGGCGGCATCGATGCCCCATTTGCTGTTTCCTTCGAGTGTTGCAGTTGCTGCCAGGAAATGATAGTTGTGGGGGAAATAAGCCAGAGGGTATAAGCCCTTTGCATTACAAGCAGTGATGTATGAATTATCAGCCTCTATTGCCCTGAAATTGGCAAGTGAACCTTTATGGTAATCGCCTGTACGGATATAAATATGTGAGGGCATATGAAGTAAATGGCCTGCAGCAGGTACCAGACCTTCATCATACAATCGTGCACTGCGCAATCCTTTTTCCGGTTCAAGGGAAGCCTCTATCGCATGGATGTAATAATGATGGGCTCCGGGGTGTTTGGGGTTATATTTAACCGCCTGTTCAAGTGTGGAGAGTATTTCAGGGGTCCAGTTCTTTGTATTTCCATTTTTATCCCAAAGATCCCATGGATGCAGTATCATCTGTGATTCAGCATATAATGTTCCTACATCAGCATCTTTGGGATACGATTTAAAAACAGCTTTCATTGCTTTGAAATAGGCTTTATCCAGATGACTTCTGTCTTCAACCGGTTCTTTTACATACCGGACCGACAAAGCCTCAATCAATGCCTTTTCCTTCGGTGTGCAATTGTCTTTGGATAATTCAAGCGCTGTTTGAATCGCATTGTAAGTTGTTTCATAATTCTCGCTTATCATCCCCGTATTGTAATTTGGACCCAATACATAGGCATAACCCCACCATGCCATTGCACATTTGGGGTCGAGTTGTGATGCATAATAAAAGGAACGGGCTGCCTCTGCATGGTTGAATGCATATGCAAGCAACAGGCCCTGGTTAATGTATTTTTGCGCCCGTTCATTTGTTGTTGTAACTGGAAAAACAAGTACATCCATTCCTTCAAACAGAGGAGCTTCAGTGTCAGTATTGTACCAGTCCTGACCTGGCACTGCGGGAGCCACAGCGCATGTGACAGTTGTGTATTGGTAAGTCTCTTTGGGTTGGTTCCCAAATGCGAACCAGAGGCATCCAAAAAGGATTGCAACAGATAAATAAATAATATTCTTTTTCATGTTATTTTGTGTTTTGGGGTGTAAATTACTCTACTATAAGTGGTGAATGATGTTCATGGGTTATTTTCCATTCATCATCGACTTTTACAAATACAAGGGTTGTAGATTCCCATATCTGATGAACTTCCCCGGCAATGGTGGGGCGGAAATCGGCATGGAAGGTTACTACGGCCACGCCTCCAAAGACATCAATCTTTAAGTCATCCAGACTGTAGTCAAAGCCGGATATTGCACCTACGAGTCCACGTTCATAGGCTTCATTGTCAGCAGAATTAAAGCGGAACTGGCTGTCCCTGAATTCTGTAAATTTGGGTCCGTAAATATGGTAGGAGATCAGCTTGTCGGCATCTCCCTCATCGACGCTTTTGAATATTCCGTCGAGAACTGTTTGTATTTCGGCCTGTGATTCCGGAAACATGTTGTTAATCAGATCAACCTTTTCCTGTTCAGCAATTACTGTTTCATCTTCGCTGCAAGCTGATAACAGGATGCTGAAGAAGATGATTGCTATGAAAATCATTTTTGTTTTCATGATGTAAATTTTTTAAATGCATGTTTAGAAACTTCTAATGGGATTTAGAAGGTTAAGAGGTTATTGAAGTGCTGTAAAGTGAGGATGACAATCTGCTCAATATCATTCTATTCTGGCTGCAGGAGATGACCGGTCTTTTTCTTCTGAATGCTCCGGAAGGATATTTTGATTCATGTGAAAGAAATTATCGGGGTCGTATTTTGATTTTATTTCTGCCAGACGACTGTAATTACTTCCATATGCAGCTTTTACCAGTGTCCTGCCTTCCTCTCCCAGTCCGGCAAAATTTACATATAATCCACCTGAAGAATAAGGTTGCATATCAGCCAGAAATTCCCTTGCATATGCGATTACTTCATCCGTATTTTCAGGATTGTTCCAGATGGCATCAACACTAAACAGTACATCTGATTTCCTGCCGGTAAAAGCAGTTTCATTTTCACCTGTACGGCTCATGGCACCTCCTAAATGCCAGAGGGCAATAAGTACCATTGGCTGTGGTGGATTTATTGCCTTTGAAATGATACTATCAATTGCAGCTTCATTCAGAACATCCAGGTAAGATGATTTGAAATAATAAAGCTGTTTGGCTTTTGGGAAAAAGGGATCAAACATACCTTGTAAAAGGGTCCATGGAACTGGCATGCTTAAATCTACCAGGGGAGTACCTAATTCCTGCAAAGGACGTAACATTTTTTCACCCTCTTCCAATGAACCGCAATGTACAGCAGCAAGGATAAGTACCCGCCGGCCATGCACTTCCTCAGGAAAATCGGGTGAAGGCGGGATTGTCCAGAACAGTGCGCTGGATGAAACCTCGTCAGGTGATGCATCCATAAATTGTTTCCAAACGGGTAAAATTTCCTTTGTTTTTTCGGCCGGATAGAATGGAGCACATAAAGTCACCATGGGACCAACCGGATGCAGTTGATATTCAAAGGAAGTCACCACCCCAAAATTTCCACCTCCCCCCCGGACAGCCCAGAATAAGTCGGGATTCTGGTTTGCACTGGCATTGTGAAACTTACCATCAGCAGTAACGATATCAACCGATAACAGGTTATCGATGCTGA
>JBEPWN010000421.1:0-3006 GCA_041642395.1 Marinilabilia sp.
AAAAAACACCCCCTTCTCTCCACTAATGTCATTTAAACGCTTGTCATTGCGAACGAAGTGAAGCAATCTCTTTTCCTTAACCCTACACCAGTAACTAAAAAGTTTTTTTTATACAATCCATATAATATCTAATTCCATCATTCTATTGATTTATATAACTTTAATTCGATATTCATGAAACGATTTCTTCAGATTCTTGGGGGTGCAATCGCTCTTATTTTATTGCTTTTGCTGGTTGTTCCTTCAATATTTAAAGGGAAAATTGAGCAAAAAGTGACAGAAGTAATTAATGAAAACATCACAGCCACTGTTTCTTTTGATGAATTCAGACTGTCTATGTTCAGGCATTTTCCGGACCTTTCCATGGGCCTTGACGGGCTTACCATAATCAATAAAGAACCTTTCGAAGGTGATACTCTCATGCATATGGCTTCCTTTTCTGCAAGCATTGATCTGTGGAGCGCAATAAAAGGCGATGGCATCGAGATTAATTCGGTAATGCTGGATGAACCCCGGGCATGGCTAAAAGTAAACAAAGACTCAGTGGCAAACTGGGACATCGTTCCTTTAGACGAAACTGAAGAGTTAGAGGTCGATACTGCTGCAGAAGCCTCTGAATTTTCTGTGAAACTCAATCAATTTGAAATTAATGAAGCTCAGTTCGAATTTTCTGATCAGACAATGGCCTTTTTTACAAGGCTAAAGGATCTGGATCTGTTAATGGAAGGCGATTTATCTCAGAAAACCACCAATCTGGATTTAAACACATCAGTCGAAGAATTCAACCTCGAATTTGAAGGAGTTAATTATGTAAAGGGTGCTGCTATTTCTCTGGATGCCATCATCGGTGCTGATCTGGAAGATATGGTCTTTTCGTTTCAGGAAAACGAGCTATTATTCAATGATCTGGCTCTTGGTTTTGACGGTTCACTGGGAATTCTGGAGGAAGGATATGATATGAATTTACAAATGGCAGCTAAAGAGACCAGTTTTAAAACATTGCTTTCTTTGGTGCCGGAAACTTATCTGAAGGACTTTGAAGATTTGCAAACCGAAGGAACACTCAAACTTGAAGCAACCACTAAGGGGCATTATCGTGACACTGAGAATATGCCGGCTTTCAACCTGATACTGAAGGTGGATGATGGTCGTATTCAATATCCGGATTTGCCGGAATCTATTGAAAATGTACAGATTGACATGGTAATTGACAATCCGGGCGGACCAATGGATTTAACAGTTACCGACATCAGTAATTTTCATTTTGATCTGGGAGACAATCCTTTTGATGCTACATTATGGATTGGAACGCCTGTTTCAAATGCAACCTACAAGGGCAAAATGAATGGTGTCATTGATCTGTCATCGCTTTCAGAGGCTATTCCTATGGATAGTATGGATTTAAGAGGAGTTATCACCGCAGATCTGACAGTAGATGGTGATTATGAGATGGTTGAACAGGAACAGTATGATGATATTGAGGCCAACGGAACGATGGGACTAAAAGATTTTTTCTTTAGTAATCCCGAATTGCCCGGCGGGTTCCTGATCAGCAATGCAGACATGAATATTACTCCCCGCTTTATGGAATTACGCACTTTCAACAGCTCTCTTGGAAGCAGTAATTTCGATCTGGATGGGAGAATTGAAAATTATCTGTCATATGCTTTGAAAGATGGTATGCTGAAAGGCCGGTTGAATCACCGCTCTAAGTTGATCGATGCCAATGAACTTATGAAACTCACCGGCGACGAAGATACGACTGCTGTTGAGGACACTGCTGCAATGGAACTGGTTATTGTTCCCAAAAACCTGAATTTTACTTTTAGCAGTAATATCGACAGATTGCTTTATGACAAACTCGAGATGACCAATGTGTCAGGTAATATCCGCATTGTTGATGGCCGTTTAGTTCTTGACGATCTTAATTCGAATATGCTTGACGGGCAGATGCTTATATCGGGCCAATATAATACTGCTGACACTTTGAAACCTTTTGTGGATTTCGATATTGCCTTAAACTCCGTTGATGTTAATAAAGCGGCGAATTCGTTCAGTATGATTGATTCCATTATGCCGATTGCGAAAAAAGCGGAAGGGACCGTCACCACAAAAATGAAATTTAATAGTTCGATAGACAATGATATGTCGCCGGTTTTAAGTTCTATAAACGGTGGTGGATTATTGGAATCGAAGGGTATAGAGATTTCAGGTGCTAAAGTCCAGAATGCTTTGGCTACAATGCTGAAGAATGAAAAGTACCGGAAGGCACGTGCTGATAATCTGGCCATTAATTTTGTTTTGGAAAATGGAGATGTAATTGTAGAGCCGTTTGATGCCAGTTTATTTGGGAAAAATCTGACAATTTACGGCACACAAGGGCTGGATCAATCCCTCAATTATGTCATTAAAATGCCTGTTTCTCAGGAAGAACTCGGCAGTGTGGCCAATCTGCTTGGATCGTCTCTGCCGTCTTTGTCAGGTGATGTTATGGTGGATATATTGGTGCAGGGAACGGTAAAGGACCCCAAGCTGAAATTGAATCTGGATGAAGATGCTAAAAACCAGATAAAAGAAGAGGCCGAAGACAAAATAAAAGAGGAGGCAGAAAAAGCTTTGGACAAGCTCAAAAACGATCCTGATGTTAAGAAAAAGGTGGAAGAAGCTGCTGATAAATTCAAGAAACTTTTTGACTAATCGAATTATTTTCTTTTTAACAAAGTGGGGGTATTTTTCGGTAAAACCGAAAAATACCCCCACTTTGTTTTCCTAAATTGTTGTTGTCGGAGTTTCTAAAACAATTTTCCCTGCATCGGCTTTTTACCCACTTTTACCACCTCTTCATGGGGAACATACCAGATGTAGCCTTCTACATTTTTATATCCCATTTCTTTTATCTTATCAATATAACCATTAACCTGGGCTTCATGCTTTACGGCGTCGGCTTTCCCAAATTTGTAATCAACCACAATGGCTTTATCACTGGCTATCATTACCCTGTCGGGA
>JBEPWN010000422.1:0-3004 GCA_041642395.1 Marinilabilia sp.
GTTGTGAACCATGCCCTTTCACCAAAAGGATCGGCTGCAAACATATAATCATCATCGGGTGAATTAAAGGGAGGTCCCAGGTTTTCAGGCTCTGAAAAAGTGTTGCTTTCCGCATCGTGAAATGATCTGTAAATATCCAGTCCGCCCATACCACCGGGCCGGTCTGAGGCAAAGAAAAAAGTAGTGCCGTCCACCATCAGGAAGGGACATCTGTCGTCATAATCTGAATTGACCGGTTCGCGAAGATTTTGACTTCCGCTCCAGCGATCCAGCAATTGTTCCATTTTATAGATGTCATGTATTGTGGAGTCCGACTCTTGTAAAACAAAATAGACTTCATCACCTTTTTCTGTTCGATACATGATGTTTTCAGGCGGAACACCGGTTTTGAAAAATGATTTATTTCTAATCAGTGTTCCCGCATCCTCAGGTAGATTATAGGCAGAAATATACGTTTTTTCGTTGACTGTATCCTTTTTTACTACTTTGATGCTGAAGTGTTTATTGACGAGTTTTTCGGCGGAATCGCAGTCCAGTATAGCCCGCTCTGCCTTTTCATGTCTGGGATCTTCGGCACCGGCATATTTCAGAAAGTTGGTGAATTCACCGGATGCCAGCTCAAACTGATATGCATATTGATAGGCTTTTCCCAGATAGTAATGCACATCGCGGTTTACGCGCTTTTGCAAAGCAAATTTGAGGCGTCGGATGGCTTCACTGTTGTTCTGCCGTTGCTCTACCAGACAGACGCCATAGTAATAATTGTACTTTGGGTCGCGGTCGTATTTTTCAATCAGTTGTTCATACATGGGCAGGGCCTGATCGTATTTTTCATTTTTGAAAAGATCCAGAGCCTGGTCGGGAGATACATTGTTCTCCTGAGCCATTGTGGTTATACAAAATATTAATAGAGAAACTGTTGTAAATATTAGCCTCATGCTTTTCATAGTTAATTTCATTCTGTTATTTATTGTCTGGTAAGCTTTTGTAATAGCCTTATATCTAATTACTTAAAGCTTGCGGGTTGTTTGAATTAAGAAACAGATTATCAATAAAATACGATTCATCTTAAATCTTATATCTAAAAATCTAACGATCTATTGGTTATCAGGCATCAAATTTAATCATTCAGGTTGAATTCCCTAACCGGACTATTTATAAATTATCTTTTAGGATGTTCAACTACCAGCTTACTAAAGGCGTCCTCAATATAATTAAAAAACAATTCATCATTCTCTTCCCAAATTTTATTTGCGATAGCTGGTATTTCTTGATGTTTGAACATCTCATGGTCAAAATTTATCAAACGAAGTTGACACCAATGATTTTAATACTTAGTTAAGCTGTTGCAAGTGACTGATAAAAAAGGATATGAAACACAATGCCTAATGGCTGCAACTATTTTATAATAAAAATTTTGCGTCTCTCAGAATCCGTAGCTTCAGCGAAGGATTACTTTGTGTTTAAATTTTTAACGCCTATTGAGATTTGCAGTTCGTGACAAACAGTATCTTTAAACCAAAACAGCATCCCTGTGTTTGTTTAGCAAACATAAAACAGATAATTATTATGGCAAAATTGGAAGAAGGACAAAAAGCACCTTCATTTTCAGGCAGGAATCAGGACGGAAAAATTATTTCTCTCGATGATTTTAAAGGACAAAAAGTGGTTTTATATTTCTATCCCAAAGACAATACATCGGGATGTACCGCAGAAGCGTGCAACTTAAATGAAAATCTTGATGATTTTGTAAATAAAGGGTTTGTGGTGATCGGGGTAAGTCCGGACAGTGAAGAATCACACCGTAAATTTATTGATAAGCACGGGCTGAAGTTTGATCTGATCGCTGATACCGAAAAAGAAATACTTGAAAAATATGGCGTTTGGGCTGAGAAGAAAATGTATGGTAAAAGTTATATGGGAGTGGTTCGTACCACATTTATCATTGACGAAAACGGGGTGATTGAAAAGATCATTGATAAGGTAAAGACCAAAGAGCATTCCCAGCAAATATTTGGAGAACTTGATATTTAGATAGATCGTTAAAATCAACTTAAACGCAGAGACGCAAAGGCGCAAAGTTTTTTTAATTAAGGAGTTATAGTTAGTTCAGGCTGTAGTTTAAAGTAACGTGTATATCATTAGAGATTGCTTCGGGCATAGCCCTCGCAATGACAGACCTTTCGCGCAATGAGGAAGAGGTTGGAAGAGGGCAGAGCGGCAATGCCGCTCTGCCCTCTTCCAACCTCTTCCATATAAAAAGTGAGAAGGTGTCATTGCGATCCCGATGAGGGACGATATCGGGAGAAGCAATCCACACGGATATTGTTTGCGGATTTGTAATCCGCCGAAAAAAAAAACATTACTGCATGATTAAAATACAGTTAGCTGCAAACACGCAGCTTGTAATTTCGGGTTGCAAATCCAATGTTAAGGAGTGATTGCAATCCACTCCAACAAAGGACCAACTATTTACTGATGTTTTTTATCAACATTGAATTTATCCCGGTAAGTATTACCATAAACATTGGGTTTACGAGTTTGATTGTAATTAGTCTTTTGATTTACTTTCCGGCAAAATTAATTTTCCATTAAAAACAGTTATATTTGAATGAATTTATGACTCTTGAAATTAAAACTAAGAATATAGTTATGCCGGAACAACAGGAAAAGAAAGAAAAAAAAGAAAAGGAAGTTCAAAAGGTTAATGCTGAAAAGCTGAAAGCCCTTCAGCTTACAATGGACAAAATAGACAAGACTTACGGCAAGGGCGCCATCATGCGGATGGGTGAATCGGTATCAGACAATGTGCCGTCATTCTCATCCGGATCGATTGGTCTTGATCTGGCTCTTGGTATTGGGGGATTTCCCCGTGGAAGAGTGGTTGAGATATATGGCCCTGAATCGTCGGGTAAAACAACTTTGGCCATTCATGCACTTGCAGAAATACAGAAAGCAGGAGGAATCGGTGCCATTATTGATGCCGAGCATGCATTTGACCGTT
>JBEPWN010000423.1:0-2986 GCA_041642395.1 Marinilabilia sp.
GTCACCGTTTAAATAAATCAGTCAGGATTTTTTTCCTTATTAATTAGACCATTGTCATGCTAAAATATTCCACCAAAGTACGAGTCCGTTATGGTGAAACCGATCAGATGGGCATTGTCAACAATGCGGTTTATCCTTCATATTTTGAAGTTGGAAGAACTGAAATGTTTCGTCATTTGAAATTGCCATATAGTGAAATTGAGAAACAGGGGACTTTATTGCCGCTTTCCGAGCTGAAAATAAAGTATCACCGTCCGGCTGTTTATGATGATGAAATCACTATTGAGACTTATATTGATGAATGGCCAACATCCAGGATCAGGTTTAAATACAATATAATGAATGAAACCGGACAACTGCTTGTGAGTGGCGAAACGGTACTGGCCTTTTTGAATGGTGAAACCCGTCGCCCTACTCGTATGCCTGAATATCTGAGTGATATTATTAAACCATATTTTTTATAATAGACAGGTAGATTTTTAGATTTAAGATTTAAGACGAATCTTATAAATTTAATAATCTGAAACTTAGCAAAAACAACCCTTGAATTTTAAATAATTAAATTACAAGTATTTACAAAAATTTAAGGCTGTAGTTTAATTTTGCGATGTTAATTTTTATAGAGCCAGTATATTTGAACAATATAATTGCAGCCCCCGGCGTGGAGCGAACGTATGGTAAAAATAAGGCCCCTAAGATCTTTTTAGCCACGGCAGTGGTGGTTCTTTTGTTTATTATACGGCCACCCCTGCCGGGGCTTGGTTTATTGATTTCCTGTGTGTAGTATATTACCATACGGTCGCCCTTGCCAGGGCTATATAATATAAACGCTGTTTTAAACTACAGCTAAATTTAACTAACTATTGTTATAGTAGTCCGTTAAAAAAAGCCTAAACGCAGAGGCCCAGAGACGCAAAGTTTTTATTATCAGAAAGTTACATTTAACTTTCATTACTTTGTAATTAGATTGTAATCAGACATTTGCAAAAGTGTAAGGGAGCATTAACTTAACAATAGTCCGTTAACTTTTGTAATCGGCTGTCAGTCAATTCTTTCAATTTAAAGCACGCAAGATGTTAAGAAGTTGGTTTTCAATATGAAACAATTCATCTAGCATCTAGCATCTAACATCTAAAAATCTAACGATCTATTATTGTAAGCTACCGGAATAAAATAATTCTACCAATATGAAAAACGAAATATCCAATTCTTTTCAATACGTAGTCGAACAATTTGCCGATCTCAGAATACTTCGATATCCGGTTTCGGGCTTTGAAGAACTGACTCTTCGCCAAAAAAAACTGGTTTATTACCTGTCTCAGGCTGCCATAGAGGGGCGTGATATTTTATTTGACCAGAATTACAAATACAATATGGTCATCCGGCGAACGCTGGAGGCTGTCTTTGAGCACTTTCAGGGAGACAGGACCACCCTGGATTTTAAAGCACTGGAAATTTACCTCAAACGAATATGGTTTTCAAGTGGCATTCATCACCATTATTCTACGGCCAAAATTGATCCGGGATTTGACACTCAATATTTTAGCATAACTGTGAAATCCATTGAAAATAAGCACTTACCATTAAAAGAAGGCGAATCAAAGGAAGATTTAATAAAAAGTCTTATCCCTCCTGTTTTTGATCCCTCTGTGGATGCGAAACGTGTAAACCAGGCTGATAATGAAGATCTGATTGTAACTTCGGCCAATCATTTTTACAGCAATGTAACTCAGAAAGAAGCCGAGGATTTTTATGCGGCAAAGAAAAATCCGGATGATGCGGCTCCTCTCTCCCATGGTTTGAATACACGGTTGGAGAAGAAAAACGGAAAACTGATTGAAAAAACCTGGAAAATAGGAGGCGTTTACTCCCATGCCATTGAAAAAATTGTATTCTGGCTTGAAAAAGCACTTCAGTCGGCTGAAAACAGGGAGCAGGAAAAAATCATTTCCCTGTTAATTGAATTTTATAAAACCGGTGACCTGCTCATTTTCGATGAATACAATATTGCCTGGCTTAGCGATGAAGAATCACGCATCGATTTCATCAACGGTTTTATAGAAACCTATGGCGACCCACTGGGCCTGAAAGCCAGTTGGGAAAGTGTGGTTAATTTTAAAAACATTGAAGCCACACGTCGCACCGAAATCATAAGCAAAAATGCACAATGGTTTGAAGATCATTCACCTTCTGATCCCCGTTTTAAAAAAGCACAGGTTAAGGGAGTCTCGGCCAAAGTCATTAATGTAGCTATGCTGGGAGGCGATTGTTATCCGCACACCCCCATTGGCATCAATCTGCCTAATGCCGACTGGTTGCGCCAGCAATATGGTTCCAAATCAGTTACCATCGAAAATATCAGTTACGCTTACGATCAGGCTTCCAAAGGAACTGGATTTCTGGAAGAGTTTTGCCATTCACAACAAGAGATCGACCTGCATCACCAATACGGTTTTCAGGCAGGCAATCTGCATACAGATATGCATGAGTGTCTGGGACATGGCTCCGGACAATTACTTCCTGGTGTTTCGGGGGATGAATTAAAAGCATACGGAGCCGTCATTGAAGAAACGCGGGCCGATCTTTTCTCACTCTACTTTATGGGCGATGAAAAAATGATTGAGCTTGGATTACTTTCTGATAAAGAAGCGTATAAGGCTGAGTATAACAGTTACATCCGCAACGGACTGATGACACAGCTCACCCGCATAAAATTGGGCGATAATATTGAACAAGCCCATATGCGCAACCGCCAGCTGATTGCATCCTGGGTGTATGAGCAGGGAAAACCGGAAAATGTAATTGAAAAAACCTCTCGTGACGGCAAAACTTTTTTCATTATTAATGATTACAACGCTTTGCGGCAATTATTTGCCCGCCTGTTGGCCGAAATTCAGCGTGTAAAGTCGGAAGGAGATTTCAATCAGGCCAAACATCTGGTCGAAACCTATGGCGTGAAAATCGACCATGAACTGCATGCTGAAGT
>JBEPWN010000424.1:0-2977 GCA_041642395.1 Marinilabilia sp.
CATACGATAAATCCATCTAATGTCCAGCACCAACCTCCAACTTCTAAATTCCAGCCTCTAACCTCTAACTTCCAAGCTCTAACCTCCAGCTTCTAACTCCCAGCCTCTAACCTCAGCCACAATCGCTTCCATTAATTTACCAATTCTTTAACTAAAGGTCAATAACTTTTATATCTATCCCTGTCCAAAAGCCCTGGGATATTCTCTGGCAATGAGACTGGACGCCAAGGTGATGGAATTTATATCCAAATGGCTCTTCCAGCTTTGTGATTCCCTGGCTTCAGGTGTATTCCAGAATTTTTCTGTTTTTTCAGCCAATGACAAATATTCTTCCAGTTGTTCAAAATCAATTTCAATTACTTTGCTGTATTGTGGCTTTAGGCCGTATAATACGTTTATGCCCAAAGACAATCCGCATTCACGAAATGCCAGCCTGCTTTCGTGCGATTGGCTGTTATTTTGGTCTTCGTTACGGTATAATTCCAATCCCGACAGTGCATCGGCAAACAGGTTGACGGGTTGAATATCTTCGGGCAGATCAGCCCCCGAAAGTTGCAATTCGGCTGTTTTTGAAGTATCCAGCAATAAAATACCTGTGCCAAGTGCATCGGAAGTAAACCATGTCATTCCTTTGCAGAGATTTCTGAGTGTATTTTCAAGCGGTTTTAATATAACATCTTGTTCGGGCACTTCTCTTCTGGCAATTATCAAGCAAATCAGGCCTTCCAGCGGATCGTGTGCACCCATGCTGCTCACTACAGGCTCCGACAGATCCACATTCATTTTCCAGTATAGTTTCATGGTTTCCTGATAATTATTCAGGAATTTCTCAGTTGTACGAATTAGTTCAGCAGCCCAGGCTGCATATTTTTTTTCTTCCGTTTCTTTGAATGCCAGCATTAAGGCATCAAACCAGCGGATGAGATAGTGAAAATACTGCCCGTCGCGTTCCCATTCCAGTCGCGGATTATAGTGTTCTTCTTTTTTCCGTTCGGGAAGGTCTTTTCCGATGCGCAAACCTCCGGCAGTGGGGTGTTTTTCTCCCTCGGAGGGAGACAACCCACTTATCCACCCTGTTTTGTCTGAATCCAGTCGGTATTTTCCCAACACGTGATGGACTGTATCAATAAGATTTAATGCATATTGATGGTATTTTTTATCTCCAGTGATATGTGATATTGCAAAACAGCATTGAACTGCGAATGCATCTGTCCACAGATATCGCTGACGCTGATCGCCGGAATTATCCTTTATTCCTGTACGGATTAAAAAATCATCAATCAGTTTCAGGGCATGCCCGGTTTGTTCATTAAATTGTTTTTCCATTTTTATTTGGTCATTGGTACAAAGCGAACTCCGATGAGGTCTTTTTCTTTAAAATTCGTTTCATCCAGTTTTTCCAGAATCATTAATTTCTGTAATGCGATTCCAACCGGTGCCAGAATTTTCCCTCCTGTTTTTAGCTGATCTTTCAATGTTTCGGGGATCACAGGAGCTGCAGCTGTCAGAACTATTTTGTCGAAAGGGGCTTTTTCCGGCCATCCTTTATATCCGTTTCCGGTAAGGACGGTGACATTCGAAATTCCTGCATTCGCAAGATTTTCCCTTGCCTGTTCGGCCAGCCAGTCAATAATCTCGACACTATAAATATGTTCGGCCAGACGCGACATTACAGCTGCATTGTAACCACATCCGCTTCCTACTTCCAGAACTATGTCATCGGGCTGCAGGTCAAGTGCCTGAGTCATATAGGCTACAATATATGGCTGGCTGATGGTTTGTCCTTTTCCAATAGGCAGCGGCCCATCCTGATAAGCCATATGTTTCATGTTTTCGGGGACAAAATCTTCACGGTTTATATCACTCATGGCTTTTAGTACCTTTCCATCGGTGATATCGCGCCCCATCAATTGGGTTTCGATCATTTCTTCTTTTCCGTTCATAACGTTGTCTTATTTTTGGATTAGTTTTTTCAGTTCTTTCCAGGAATAAGTATTTAAAACATCCTCTTTTTTTAGCCATGCCCGCCTTGCCTGCGACACTCCAAACCTGATCAGATCCAGATTTGTTTTGGTGTGTGCATCGGTCGAAATGGTCAGTTTCACTCCCATTTCCATGGCCATTTTTGCGTGGTTGTCTTTCAGGTCAAGGCGGTGGGGCTGGGAATTAATTTCCAGATAGCAGCGGTTTTCGGCTGCTTTCTTAAGTATTTTTTCAAGATCAATTTCGTATGGATCTCTGTCACCAATAAAACGGCCTGTGGGATGAGCGAAAATATTGAAGTATGGATGGTCCATTGCTTTAAGAACCCGGTTGGTCTGTTTTTCTTTTGAAAGCTTGAAGTTGGAGTGGATGGAGCAAGTTACCAGATCCAGTTTTTTCAGGGTTTCTTCTTCCAGATCCAATGAACCATCCTCCAGGATATCGACTTCAATGGATTTCAGCAGCCTGAAGTTTTTAAAGTTTTCGTTCAACCGGTCAATCTCTTCCATTTGTTCATTTAACCTTTTCTCATCCAGTCCGTGAACCATTGTCAGATGTTTGGAATGATCGGAAAGGGCCAAATAGTCATAGCCCTTTTCCTGTGCAGCTTTTCCCATTTCTTCGGCGGTAAATTTTCCGTCGGTTGCCGATGTATGGGTATGCAAATCCCCACGTAAATCTTTTAACCTGATCAGTTCAGGAAGCGCATTTTTTTCAGATGCCTCTATTTCGCCCTGATTTTCTCTTAATTCGGGTTCGATATAACTGAGACCTATTTTTTTATAGATTTCCTGCTCTGTTTTACCGGCAATCTGTTTTTCATCCTCGTACAAGCCATATTCGTTCATCTTCCAGCCTTTGTCAATGGCTCTCTGCCTGAGTGCTACATTGTGGCTTTTCGATCCGGTAAAATACATCAGGGCGGCACCATAACTTTTCTCCTGCATAACTCTTAAATCTACCTGCAGATTATTCCGAAGCAGTACGGATGATC